>JAEWJQ010000366.1 GCA_023386515.1 Pseudomonadota bacterium
GAACAGGCCTTGGTCGCGGCGCAGCCCCGACCGGTCGTAATAGCCGCCGACGCTGAAATTGACCGCGTCGCGCAAGACGCGCCCCTGCAATTGCAGTTCCTCGGTGAAGTAGGTCGGTGCCTGCGTCGGCGCACCGGTCGCGCTGGTCTGGCCACTGATCGACAGCGGTGTCGCGTCGTAATCGTAGGCGTAGCGATAGGTCAGCTCGGAATAGCTGGCGATGTTCTTGAGCGTCAGCGTATCGCTCAGCGCGACGGTCGCGTGGTTGATCACCTGCCAGTAATCGGTCCGCGCGAACTCGTCGATGTCATAGGCGACGCGCCGCGGCCCCCAGGCCTGCTGGTTGGCGAGCGCGCTGCCGAAGCCGGGCAGCAATAGCGCGGCGGGCGCGGCCGGCGCGCCGAGCGAAGGATCGAGCTGTTGCAGCACGGTACCCGGCCCGTTGTTGTCGGAATGATGATAGCGGGCGACGGTGTAGAGTTCGACGCCGTCGACCGGCCTCAGCGTCAGGCTGGCGCGGATGCTCTGATAGGCGAGATTGTCATAGTCCTTCCCGCGGAAGTACGGTCCGACGTCCTTGGTATAGCCGTCGCGGCGACCGACTTCCCCGGCGACACGCAACAGCACCTTTTCGTCGACGATCGGCAGGTTAACGGCGAATTCGGTCCGCACGTCCCGCAGATTGCCGTATTCCAGCTGGACGTACCCTTCCTGCCGGTTGGTCGGCCGCGCCGGTTCGAATAGGATGTTCCCACCCGTCGCGTTCTTGCCGAACAGCGTGCCCTGCGGCCCCGCGAGCACCTGCACGTTGGCGAGGTCGTAGAAGGTGCCGACGCGGCCATCGATGCCGACCAGCGCCGGCACTTCCGCGAAATAGTTGATGACGCCCGGCACCGACCCGAACGCCGGCCCCTGCCCGCGCAGCGCGAAGAACGCGAATTCGCCGGGATAGCCGCCGGTGATGCTGATCAGCGACGGGGTGAAATTGGCAAGGTCGGTGCGGTTGACGATGCGCGCGTCGGCCAGCTTCTCCGGCGTGAAGGCGGTGACGGAGAGCGGCACGTCCTGCAGGCGCTCCTGACGGCGGCGCGCCGTCACCACGATGTCGCCAAGCCCCGTCGCGGGCGCTCCGATTGCCTCGCTGTCGGTCTGCACCACCCCATCGGTCGGCGCGGATGCCGCGGCGACCGCCGGTGCTTCAGGCTGCTGCGGCGCCTGCTGCGCAGCGGCGGGTGCCGCCATCACCAATGCCACGGCGCTTGCGGTGCAATAGAAAGGCGACCTCATCTGCTTCCTCCCCGAAATCGAACCGCGTTGCACACGGCGTTATGCGCCCTCAATCTTGCATAATGGTATCGATGTCAATATGCACGTTTGCGGTGATGGCCCGCTGACGATTCTGTTCGTCGCGGTATGATGTCATCGATAGCAAAGGCAGGATGCATGCTCCCTCCCCCCGAATTCGCTGCCTGGGTCAGCCCCCCCGCCCGCCTGCATTTCGATACGGTCGTCCGTCGGCCGCTCGACCTGCCCGAAGATATCGAGAGTCGCCGCCGTCATTATGACGCCATCAATTCCGCACGGCTTGAGGAGGCACTTCGCTCCTGCCCGGTGTCGGTCGTCGCCCGAACGATAGGGGGTGTACCGGTGCATGACGTCGCGCCCGCACGGAGCAGGTCGTCGGGCATACTGATCTGCCTGCACGGCGGCGCCTTCCTTTGGGGGGCGGGCGCCGGTGCGGTGCTGGAGGCGGTACCGGTGGCAGTGGCGACGGGCATGCGCGTCGTTGCGGTTGACTATCGCCTTGCGCCCGAACATCCATTCCCCGCGGCGGTCGACGACGCGCTCGCGGTCTATGCCGCCTTGCTGGCGGAGGCGGACGAGCCAATCGGCATCTACGGCTGCTCGGCCGGCGCGTATCTAACTGCGCAGGTTGTCGCGAGTCTCGCTGCCCAAGGAGGGCCGGTGCCGCAGGCGATCGCACTTCTGCATGGATCGGGAGTCGATGTCGGCGGCGATTCGCTCGCGCTGGCGGGACAGCTCAACGGACTGCCCGGCGCCGCGGACATCCAGAGCATGCACGACCTGCCCTATTTCACCGGCAGCGATCCGCACGATCCGCTTGTCTTCCCAGGCGACCATCCGGCGATGCTCGCCGCCTTCCCGCCGACCTTGCTCATCACGGGCACGCGCGACTTTGCGGCGAGCAGCGTCGCCGTCATGCACCGGCGGCTGATCGCGGCCGGCGTCGACGCGCGCTTCGTCTTGTTCGACGGCCTATGGCACGCGCATCACGTCGACACCCTGCTGCCCGAGTCGCAGGAGGTCTACGCCCTCATGGCGGCGCATTTCGACGCGCATCTGCGCCAAAGCTAGAAGACCGGCGCAGTACTTTCGCGGGCAATCAGCTCAACCGGTAGGCGCTCGGGCAGGGAAAACGCATCGGGTTGCTCGATCAGCGCGAGCACCGTTTCGCCGAGCAGCCGCCCGGCCCGCGACCAGTCCTGACGGATCGAAGTCAGCGGCGGCCGATTGTTGGCGGCGACGGCAATGTCGTCGAAGCCCATCACCGCGACATCGTCGGGCACGCGGCGCCCCTCCTCGATCAGCGCGTCGCAGGCGCCCGCCGCGATGAAGTCGCTGGCGGCGATGATGCCGTCGAATGCGAGACCTTCCGAAAGCAGGCCACGCACGGCTGCCGCGCCCTCCAGCCGCGAAAAATCGCAGGGTACGACTGCGGCGATCATCGCCGGCGTCGTAGCGACTATATCGCGCACGCCCTCCAGCCGCGCGGCGACCTCGGGATGATCGCCGTTGCCCAGGAACACCAACTGCCGGCGCCCCGTGTCGATCATGTGTTGCGCGCTGACCCGCCCGCCGGAGCGATTGTCACTGCCGATCACGACGAGATCGCTGTTGGGCAGGCGCTCGCCCCAGGCGACCATCGGCAAGCCTTGGGCGGCGACCGTCCGTGCGCGCTGGCCACCAACCCCCTGCCCC
>JAEWJQ010000380.1 GCA_023386515.1 Pseudomonadota bacterium
GCGCCGGTGACGCTGACCGTCGGCGAGCGGCGCTTCGCACTGGTCGCGGGCACCATCGATGCCTGGGCGGCGGATTCGCCGAGCGATCGCGCGATCGTCGCCGCGCTGCGTTCGGCGCGCAGCATGAGCGTCGAGGCGGTCGGGCCGGGCGGGCGGCCGTTCGCCGACATCTATCTGCTCGCCGGCGCCGCCACTGCAATCGACGCCGCCGGTCTGGCCTGCGTCGGGCGCTAGCCGCACCGATCCGGCCGGGAGTGGAAATCGCGGCCGTTTTCGCCTATGTGCGAGCGCATGCTGACAGTGTCGTCCCCGCCCATGCCCATTCCGGGCCATATCGATCCTGTGCCCGTGCCGCGCGCGCCGTCGCTGCGCGAGGACGGGCGCGTCGACCTGATCGGCCTGTCGAAGGAGCAATTGCGCGCCACGCTGGCAGAGGCGGGCATGGACGCGCGGCAGGCGAAGCTGCGCGGCAAGCAGATCTGGCACTGGCTGTACAATCGCGGTGCCACCGAATTCGCGCAGATGACCGATATCGCCAAGGCGCAGCATCCGTGGCTGACCGAACGGTTCGTGATCGGCCGGCCCGACGTCGTCGAGGCGCAGGTGTCGAACGACGGCACGCGCAAATGGCTGCTGCGCTCGCCCGACGGCCAGGATTACGAGATGGTGTTCATCCCGGACGCCGATCGCGGCACCTTGTGCGTGTCGAGCCAGGTGGGTTGCACGCTCAACTGCCGCTTTTGCCATACCGGTACGATGCGGCTGGTGCGCAACCTGACGCCGGGCGAGATCGTCGGCCAGGTCATGCTCGCCCGCGATGCCTTGGGCGAATGGCCGAGCCAGCCGGAAGGCCGCCTGCTCACCACCAACGTGATGATGGGCATGGGCGAGCCGCTGTATAATATCGACGCGGTGCGCGACGCGTTGAAGCTGGTGAGGGACGGCGACGGCCTGGCGCTGTCGAAGCGGCGGATCACGCTGTCGACCAGCGGCGTCGTGCCGATGATGGCGCGCGCGGGCGAGGAGATCGGCGTCAATCTTGCCGTGTCGCTGCACGCGGTGACCAAGGACGTGCGCGACGAGATCGTGCCGCTCAACAAGAAATACGGCATCGAGGAACTGCTGCAGGCCTGCGCCGACTATCCCGGCGCCAACAACGCCCGGCGCATCACGTTCGAATATGTGATGCTGAAGGATAAGAACGATTCGGACGCCGACGCGCACGAGCTGGTCCGGCTGCTGCGCCAGTACAAGCTGCCCGCCAAGGTCAATCTGATCCCGTTCAACCCATGGCCGGGCGCACCCTACGAATGTTCGACGCCGGAGCGGATCCGCGCCTTCTCGAACATCGTCTTCGAGGCGGGCATTTCCGCCCCGGTCCGCACCCCGCGCGGCCGCGACATCGACGCGGCCTGCGGCCAGCTGAAGACGGCGGCGGAGAAGAAGAGCCGCGCGCAGATGGATCGCGAGGCGGCCGAGAAGATGATCGCGCTTGGCTGATTGGCCGGGGCTGGCGCTGGCAGGCGGCGCCGGCGTGCTAGGCGGGGCGATGAACGCGCTCGCCGGCGGCGGGGCGTTCGCGACCATGCCGACGCTGATCGCACTGGGCCTGCCGTCGACCGTCGCCAATGCGACCAGCAACGTTGCGGTCCAGCCGGGGGCGATGGCGAGCGCCTGGGCCTATCGGGCGGGGCTGGCGCCGATCGGCGGCGTCGGCATCCGTCCCCTGGCGGCGGTTACCTTCTGCGGCGGGCTGATCGGCAGCCTATTGCTGGTATGGACGCCGGCCCGCGCCTTCGACGTGATCGTGCCGTGGCTGCTGCTTGCCGCGACGGTGGCGATCGCGCTGGGACGTCATGCCGCCGATTGGGTGGCGAGCCGCTTCCGCGCCGGACCGCGGGCGGTGGTGGCGGGACAGGCGCTGCTCGGCATCTACGGGGGCTATTTCGGCGGCGGGGTCGGCATGATGCTGACCGCGATGTGGGGCGTGCTGACCGGCACGCATCCGGCGACGCTCGCCGCGCCGCGGACGCTGATGCTGGCGGTGGCGAACAGCGCCGCCACCGCGATCTTCGTCCTGTCCGGCATCATCGCCTGGAGCCTGTGCCTGCCGATGATGATCGGATCGATCGCCGGCGGCTATTGCGGCGCGCGGCTCGGCCGGGTGCTGCCGCCGGCGGTGATCCGCGGCTGGACGCTGCTGATTACCGCGACGACCACGGCGGTCTTCTTCTGGCGCGCCTACGGCTGAGCGGCCGTGCGGCGTCAGCCGGGCCGATGCATCCGGAACAAGGCGTCCTCGGTGATCGCGAAATAGTCGGCCGGCCCGCCGCCGCGCAGGATCGGCCGGGCACGCGCGGTCTGATAGACGCCGTCCTCGATCATGCCCGTGTCGATGTGGATGCCGACCGCCTCGCCGATCACCAGCCATTGGTCGAGTGCGCGCCCCTCCTTGGTGGAGAGCCGGATCAACTGGGTCAGCCGGCATTCGAACGAAACC
>JAEWJQ010000001.1 GCA_023386515.1 Pseudomonadota bacterium
GTTCACGCCGGACGGGCGGCGCGATCCGGTCATGGCGACCCTGCCGGGGCCGATCCAGCTCTACGTCGGTCGCGTCGCCATCGAAAAGAACGTCGAGGCGTTCCTCGCGACGAACCAACCGGGCAGCAAGGTGGTAGTCGGCGACGGCCCGGCGCGCGAGGCCCTGGCAGCCCGTTACCCGCAGGCGCATTTCCGCGGCGCCCTTTATGGCGAGGCGCTGGCGGCCGCCTATCGCAGCGCCCACGTCTTCGTCTTCCCAAGCCGCACCGACACCTTCGGACTGGTGATGCTCGAGGCGCTCGCCTGCGGCACTCCGGTCGCGGCCCTGCCCGCGCCGGGCCCGGTCGACGTGCTGTCGGCAGACGTGGGGGCGATCGATCCGTCCCTCGACTCAGGGATCGCGGCGGCGCTGGCGATGGATCGCACCGTCTGTGCGGATTATGCCAGGGGGTTCAGCTGGACCGCCAGTGCCACGCAATTCCTGCACGCGCTGGCGCCGATCCGCCCCGTCGCGCAGATGGCGGCCTGAAACCGCGGCCTCATTGCCCGCGCAAGTTCGTGGCGACCGCGCGACCGAACAGCCGTCGATCGTGATCGAACAGGCGATCCGGCCCGTGTCCCTCAACCCCCATCATGACGGTGTCGGCCGGATCGCCACTGGTCTTTTCAAGCGCCACCAATGAGACGTCGGTAACGAACGCCTCTCGGCCGATTCTCCATCAGGCGGCGGGCCGACCGTGTCGGGTGGCGGACCACCCGACGGCTCTGCGATTACTGTAGCCCGCCGCCGAGCGACCGATACAGTTCGATCAGGTTGCTGCCGCGGGCCAGCCGGGTGGTGACGAGCTGCTGCTGCGCCGTGTACGACGTGCGCTGCGTGTCGAGCGTGTTGAGGAAGCTTTCCACACCCGCCCGATAGCGCGCGTCCGAGAGGCGCGCGGCGACCGCGGCCGCATTGGCGCGCGCGGTTTGCGCCGACACCTGTTCATCGATCGTGCCGCGCTGCGCCAGCGCATCGGCAACCTCGCGGAAGGCGGTCTGTACCGTCTTCTCATAAGTGGCGACCGCCGCCTGCTGCGAAGCCTTGGCATAATCGAGATTGCCGCGCAGCCGCCCCCCGTCGAACAGCGGCACGCCGATCGACGGCGTACCGGTGTAGGTGAAGCTGCCCCCACCGAACAGTCCGCTCAGCGCGGTGCTGATCGTGCCGAGCGTCGCGGTCAGCGAGATGCGCGGGAACAACGCCGCCCGCGCCGCACCGATATTGGCGTTCTGTGCGATCAGTTGATGCTCCGCCTGCAACACGTCCGGCCGGCGCAGCAACACCTCCGACGACAGGCCTGCGGGCAACGTCGGGATGGTTGCGTCACCATTGCCCAGGCTGGCGGGCAGCAGATCGGCGGTCACCGTGGTGCCGACGAGCAGGTTGAGTGCGTTCTGATCCTGCGCAACCCGCGTCTTCAGCGCGGCGATATCGTTGCGCGCGGCCTGATAATTCGTTTCCGCCTGCCGCGCCTCCAGCTCGGAGGCGACGCCGATGCGGAACTGTGCCTGGGTCAGCTCGAGCGTCTGCTGGAAGGTCTTCAGCGAATCCTGCGAGATGCGCAGCTGGTCCTGATCCGACGCGAGCGTCAGCCAGGCGGTGGCGATTTCCGCGATCAGGCTGATCCGCGTCGACCGCTGCGCCTCCTCGCTGGCGAAATATTGCTCCAGCGCGGCACGGCTGAGGTTGCGGACCCGGCCGAACAGATCGAGCTCGAACGCCGAGAAACCCGCATTGACCGAATAGAATTGGAGATTGGACGACGAGGTGCTGCCGACGCTGCCGCCGACGCCCGTGCCCGTTCCGCCGGTCGTACCGCCCGTGGTTCCGCCGGTGCCGCTCCCGCCCGTGCCGGTGCTACCGGTGCCCGATCCGCTCGCGGCACCCGTGGTGCTCGCCGCCCCGAACAAATTGTTGGTATAGGTGCCCGAGCCGCTGATCGTCGTGCTGGGCACCAGGTCGGCGCGCTGGACGCGATATTGGGCGCGGGCCTGCAGCACGTTCGCCGCCGCGACGCGCAGGTCGCGGTTGTTGTCGAGGCCGAGCGCGATCACCTGTTGCAGCTTCGGATCGGTGAAGAAGCTGCGCCAGCCGATCTTGGTGACGTCGGGGGCGTCGGTCGCGGCGGCGGGATAGACACCGCCCTGCGGCAGCGTCGCGGGGACCGCGCCCGCCGGACGGACGTATTTCGGCGCCATGTTGCAGCCGGCGAGCGACGCGCTCGCCACCAGCGCCACGATGAGGGACTTACGGGTCATCGAACTTACGCTCCCTGCGGGGCCTGGCGGCCCTGCGGTTCGTCATGAGGACCGCCGTCGTGCGGCGGCGCGCCGTGCGGATCGTCATGGGCCGCCGGCTCGGCGTGGCCGCCCTGACCGAACAGGCGCAGGACGACGACGAAGAACATCGGCACGAAGAAGATCGCGAGGATCGTCGCCGACAGCATGCCGCCGACCACGGCACGGCCGATCGCATTCTGACCGCCCGCGCCCGCCCCGGTCGAGATCGCCAGCGGCAACACGCCGAAGACGAAGGCGAGGCTGGTCATCAGGATCGGCCGGAGGCGCAGCTTCGCCGCCGCCACCGCCGCGTCGAACGGCTTCAGCCCGTCGCGCATCTTCTCCTCGGCGAATTCGACGATCAGGATCGCGTTCTTCGCGGACACGCCGATCGTGGTGATCAGACCGACCTGGAGATAGATGTCGTTGTTGAGCCCGGTCAGCGTCGCGGCCAGCACGGCGCCGAGCACGCCGAGCGGCACCACCAGCATCACCGAGATCGGCACCGACCAGCTCTCATACAAAGCGGCGAGGCAGAGGAAGACGATCAGCAGCGACAGGCCGTAGAGCGCCGGCGCCTGGCCACCCGACAGGCGTTCCTCGTAGCTGAGGCCGGTCCATTCGAGCGCCGTGCCCGGCGGCAGCTTGGCGTGGATCGCCTCCATCGCCTTCATCGCCGCACCGGACGAGACGCCGGGCGCGGGGGCGCCGAGCAGCTCCATCGACGGCAGACCGTTGTACCGGGTCAGCTGCGCCGGCGCCTGCTTCCACGACAGGGTCGAGAAGGCAGTAAACGGCGCCATCTGGCCGCTGTCGCCGCGGACGTAGAAGTTGCCGACGTCCTCCGGCTTCTGGCGGTAGGGTTCATCGGCCTGGATGTAGACGCGCTTGACGCGACCACGATCGATGAAGTCGTTGACGTAGCTGCCGCCCCAAGCGGTCGAGATCGTGCTGTTGACCGTCGACAGGTCGAGGCCGAGCGCCCGCGCCTTGTCCTGATCGACGTCGATCTTGAGCTGCGGCGCGTCGTCGAGGGCGTTGGGACGCACGCCGACCAGCGACTTGTCCTGCATCGCCATGCCCAGCATCATGTTGCGCGCGGCAAGCAGCTTTTCATGGCCGATACCGGCTTGATCGACCAGCTGCAGGTCGAAGCCGGTGGCATTGCCGAGCTCCTGGACGGCGGGCGGGATGACCGCGAAGATCATCGCGTCCTTGAACTGCGACAGGGCTCCCATCGCCCGGCCGGCGATTGCCTGCGCCTTGTTGGCGGCGCCCTTCCGCTCGTCCCACTGCTTGAGCGGGATGAAGGCGATGCCGCTGTTCTGGCCCTGGCCGGCGAAGCTGAAGCCGTTGACCGTGAAGACGCCCTGGACGTTACCACCTTCCTTTTGCAGGAAGTGATCGCGGATCGTGTCGAGGCCCTTCTGGGTACGCGCGGTGGTAGCGCCCGGCGGCCCCTGCACCAGCGCGATCATGATCCCCTGGTCCTCGTCCGGCAGGAAGCCCGTGGGCAGGCGCATGAACAGGAAGCCCATGCCCAGCACGAGCAGCAGATAGACCAGCATCGACCGCTTCCAACTGCGCGCCGTCCGCACCACGCCATGCTCGTAGCGGACCTGGCCACGCTCAAACTTGTCGTTGAACCAGCGGAAGAAGCGGGCGAAAATGCCGTTGCCTTCAACCTTGTTGGCCTCGTGCGGCTTCAGGATCGTGGCGCAAAGCGCCGGCGTCAGGATCAGCGCGACCGCGATCGACAGCACCATCGCCGAAACGATCGTGATCGAGAACTGGCGGTAGATGACGCCGGTCGAGCCGCCGAAGAACGCCATCGGCAGGAACACCGCCGACAGCACCAGCGCGATGCCGATCAGCGCGCCGGTGATCTCGTCCATCGACTTTCTGGCCGCCTCCTTGGGCGACAGATGCTCGGTGGTGATCAGGCGTTCGACGTTTTCGACAACGACGATCGCGTCGTCGACCAGCAGGCCGATGGCCAGCACCATGCCGAACAGGGTCAGCGTGTTGATCGAATAGCCCGCCGCGGCGAGGATGCCGAAGGTGCCGAGCAGCACCACCGGCACCGCGATCGTCGGGATCAGCGTCGCGCGCCAGTTCTGCAGGAACAGGAACATCACGAGGAAGACGAGGATCACCGCCTCGACCAAAGTATGGACGACCTGCTCCACCGACAGCCGCACGAACGGCGACGTGTCGTAGGGGTAGATCACCTTGACGTCCGACGGGAACTGCTTGGCGATGGCGTTGACGCGTTCCTTGACGGCGGTGACCGTGGTCAGGGCGTTGGCGCCGGGCGCGAGCTTGATGCCGATACCGGAGGCGGGCTTGCCGTTCCACTGCGACTGGAAGCCGTAGTTTTCGGCGCCGATCTCGACGCGGGCGACATCGCGCAGCCGCACCACCGACCCGTCGGTGTTGCTCTTCAGCCGGATCGCGGCGAATTGCTCCGGCGAGGTCAGCCGGGATTCCACCGACACGGTGGCGTTGAGCATCTGCTCCTTCGGAGCGGGCTGCGCGCCGATCTGGCCGGCCGAGACCTGTGCGTTCTGCGCGGTGATCGCCGATGTCACATCGGCCATCGTCAGCGCGTAATTGTTCAGCTTCAGCGGGTCGACCCAGATACGCATGGCATATTGCGAGCCGAACACCGTCGTGTCGCCCACGCCGTTGACGCGCGCCAGCGGGTCCTGGAGCTTGGAGACGATATAGTCGGACAAGTCGGAATCGTCGTGGCTGCCGTCCGACGAATAGAGACCGACGAACATCAGGAAGTTCTGCGTCGCCTTGGCGACGATCAGCCCCTGGCGCTGCACCTCCTGCGGCAACAGCGGCGTTGCCGCCTGCAGCTTGTTCTGGACCTGAACCTGCGCGATGTCGGGATCGGTACCCTGTTCGAAGGTCAGGGTGATGACCACCGACCCGGCGGACGAGGACGACGAGGAGAAATAGCGAAGGTTGTCGATGCCCTTCAGCTGCTGCTCGATGATCTGA
>JAEWJQ010000038.1 GCA_023386515.1 Pseudomonadota bacterium
CACTTCGACCCCGGTCGCGGTCACCGCGACGGTGTGTTCGAATTGCGCCGACAGCTTGCCGTCGGCGGTCTCCACCGTCCAGCCGTCGCCGCGGGTCACCACCTTGCGGCTGCCCTGATTGAGCATCGGCTCGATCGTGAACGTCATGCCCTCGCGCAGCACCGGCCCGGTGCCGGGTCGCCCGAAGTGCAGCACCTCCGGTCCCTCGTGCATCTCGCGGCCGATGCCGTGGCCGCAGAAGTCGCGGACGCCGCTGTAGCCGTTGGTCTTGGCATGCCGCTCGATCGCCGCGCCGATATCACCCAGCCGCGCGCCGGGACGGACCTGGCGGATGCCCTTCCACATCGCCTGTTCGGTGATCGCGACCAGCCGCCGTGCGGCGGGCGGCACCGCGCCGACCAGATAGGTCTTGCTGGAATCGGCGATGAAGCCGTCCTTCTCCAGCGTGATGTCGAGGTTGATGATGTCGCCGTCGCGGATCGTCGTGTCGGCCTCGGGCACGCCGTGGCAGACGACCTGGTTGATCGAGCAGTTGAGCACATAGGCGAAGCCATATTGGCCCTTGCTCGCCGGACGCGCGGCCAGATCGTCGGTAATGAAGCGTTCGACCAGGTCATTGACCGCCAGCGTCGTCATCCCGGCGAGCGGCTGAGCGTCGAGCATCGTGAACACCGACGCCAGCAACCGACCGGCATTGCGCATCAACGCCAGTTCGTCGGCGGTCTTGATTGTGACGACGCTCACCGGGTGGCGAGCGACGGGAAGCCGGCGCGGAAGGCCGCCACCTTGGGCTTGTCCCAGGCGACGATATAGGGGTGGTTCGGATTGCGATCGAAGAAATTCTGGTGGTACGCCTCCGCCGGATAGAAGGCGCCGTTTTCGATCTTCGTCACGATCGGCCGGCCGAAGCTCTTCGCCGCGGTCAGCTGCGCGATATAGGCGCGTGCGACCTGCGCCTGGCGGGCATCCTGCGGAAAGATCGCGGAACGATAGCTCGGGCCGCTGTCCGGCCCCTGACGGTTCAGCTCGGTCGGATCGTGCGCAATCGAGAAATAGACGCGCAACAGCGTCGCGTAACTGACCTGGTGCGGGTCGAAGACGATCCGCACCGCCTCGGCATGGCGCGTCGTTTCCGTCGACACCTGCGGATAGGTGGCGGTATCGCGGCTGCCGCCCGCATAGCCCGCGGTGACGCTCTTCACGCCCTTCACATGCTCGAACACCGCCTCCATGCCCCAGAAGCAGCCGCCGGCGAGTACCGCGGTCTGCGTCGCGCCGGTCGCCGGCACATCGGCGCGTGCCGCGGGAATGGGCACCGCGCGCTCGGCATGGGCGAGACCGGTGAAGGAGAGCGCCAGGACACCCAGCGCGGCAGCGGGAAGAAGGGCTTTCAGCATCACGCCAAGATGGGCGGTCGGTACCGCCCGGCAAGGGGCGTTACCGCACCGACTGGGTGACGGCGGCGGGTGCGACATGATGCTGCGCATGGGCAGGCTGCAACGTCACCACGCCGACCGCACCGATCGCGAATCCACCCACGAACCGCAGGAAGAAGTGGGACGTCACCAGCTTGCGCATTGTCTTGGGCCTCATGTTGCACCGGCAGCGCGCCCGTGGCGGCGTGGCCGGTTTTCGGGATGCGACATCGTCGCACCCCGCGTTGATCTCAATCGCGTTTATGGAAACACTGCGATGAACGCCGCGTGGGCGCGTCGTTCATCGGACAGCGATGTAGGTTAAGCGTCGTCCGTCAGCGGAGCGCCGCACACGCCGCCTGGATGCGGCTGCACGCCTCGCGCAGCAGGTCGTCCGACGTCGCGTAGCTGATCCGCATCGCCGGCGACAGGCCGAACGCCGCGCCCTGGACCGCCGCCACCTTGGCGTCATCGAGCAGATAGCCGACGAAATCCTCGTCATTGTCGATGCGGCGACCGTTCGGACTGGTCTTGCCGATCAGCGGCGCGAATGACGGATAAACGTAGAAGGCGCCTTCCGGCGTCGGGCAGGTCATGCCGGGGATCGCGTTCAGCATGCCGACGACCAGATCGCGCCGCGCCTGGAACGCCTTCGCCCGTTCCTGCAGGAAATCCTGCGGCCCTGTCAGCGCCGCCACGGCGGCGGCCTGCGCGATCGAGCAGGGATTGCTGGTCGATTGCGACTGCAGCTTGGCTATCGCCTTGATCAGCCACGGCGCACCGGCGGCGAAGCCGATCCGCCAGCCGGTCATCGCATAGGCCTTGGAACAGCCGTTGACGGTCAGCGTCCGCTCGTAGAGGTCCGGGCAGACCTCGGCGATCGTCGCGAAACGGAAGCCGTCATAGACTATATGCTCGTACATATCGTCTGCGAAGATCCAGACGTGCGGGTGCCGCGCCAGCACCGCACCCAGCGCCTTGAGTTCGTCGACCGTATAGGCCGCGCCGGTCGGGTTCGACGGCGAATTGAGGATCACCCATTTGGTGCGTTCGGTGATCGCCGCGTCGAGCATTTCGGGCGAGAGTTTGTAATCCTGCTCCGGTCCGGCCGCGACGAACACCGGCGTGCCGCCGGCGAACTGCACGACGTCCGGGTAGCTGACCCAATAGGGGGCCGGCACCACCACCTCGTCACCCGGATTCACCGTTGCGACGATCGCGTTGAACAAAGTGTGCTTGCCGCCGACGTTCACCGTCACCTGGTCGGTGGCGTAGGTCAGTTGGTTGTCGCGTGCGAACTTGGCGACGATCGCTTCCTTCAGCTCGATCGTGCCGTCGACGTTGGTGTATTTGGTCTTGCCGTCGCGGATCGCCTGGATCGCCGCATCCTTGACGAAATCGGGCGTGTCGAAGTCCGGCTCGCCCGCGCCCAGGCCGATCACGTCGACGCCCGCGCGCTTCAGCTCGAGCACGCGGCTGGTGATCGCGAGCGTGGGCGAGGGGCTGATGCGGCCGAGCGCGGCGGAGGGTTTCATGGCTGGGGCTTTCGTGCTGGAAAGAGCGCGGCGCCGCCTATAGCCGCGGCGGACGGTTTTCCGCAACTGCGAGACGCGCCAGCAACAGGCCGCGCACCGCATTGCCGACCAGGAAGCCGTCCGCCAGATCCGCGGGGGTCAATCGCGTCTCCACCGCCTGCCCGTTTTTCAACAAGGTATCGCGCAAGACGCCGGGCAACAGCCCCTGCGCCAGCGGTGGCGTCGCCAGCAGGCCGCCGCCACGCGGGACGAACAGCGAGGTGAAGCTTCCCTCGGTCAGCGCACCGTCCGGGGTCACGAACACCACCTCGTCGGTGCCCGCCGCCCGTCGCGCCGCATCGTAGAAGCCGCGGTCGCTGGTCTTGTGACGCAGGCGATAGTCGTGCGTCGCCACCGGCAAAGGCACCAGCGCGACCGACAGGGGCGCGTCGCCGACCACCGGCATCGGCCCGACCTCGATCGCCACCGCGCCGCCGGGGCTGAGCAGCAAACGGATCCGGCGCGCGTCGCGCAACCGGAAGGTTGCCGCTTGCAGCTCGTTGCGCGTGTCATGCCGGTCGAAGCGATAGCCGAGCGCCGCGGCGCTGGCGGTCAGCCGCGCCAGATGTGCTTCGAGCAGCTTTATGCCATCGTCGGGGTCGAAGGCCATGGTTTCGATCAGATCGGGGGAGCGCCGCCCGGTGGTGACGAACGCGCCCTTGGCCAGGCACTCCGCCCATTCGCTATCAGCCTGGCTGTCCGCGACGATCCCCGATCCCAGGCCCAGTGTGGCGGTGGCGGCACCGGCCGGTATGTCGAGCGTGCGGATCGCGACGTTGAAGGCGGCATCGGCAGCGCCGGCATCGATCCGGCCGATGCTGCCGGTGTAGATGCCGCGCGGTCCGCCCTCCACCGCGGCGACCACCTCCATTGCGCGCAGCTTCGGCGCGCCGGTGATCGATCCGCAGGGGAACAGCGCGGCGAGGACGTCGACCGCATCGCGCGCTTCCGCCAGGTCGGCGGTGACCGTGGAGGTCATCTGATGGACGGTCGGATAGGTTTCGACCGCGAACAGTGTCGGCACCGCGACGCTGCCCGGCCGGGCGACCCGGGTTAGATCGTTGCGCATCAGGTCGACAATCATCAGATTCTCCGCGCGCTGCTTGGCGTCGTGCGCCAGCGTTGCGGCCGCCGCATCGTCCTCCGCCGCGGTGTCGCCGCGTGCCGCCGTGCCCTTCATCGGCCGGCAGGTCAGCCGTCCACCCTCAAGCGCGAAGAACAGTTCTGGGGACAACGACACGATCGTCCGCTCGCCCGTCGCCACCACGGCGCCATGGCCGGCCCGCGATCCGTCACGCAGCCGCGCATAGAGCGCCAGCGGATCCCCCGCGACCGGCACCGTCGCGCGAAAGGTCAGATTCGCCTGATAAATGTCACCCGCCGCGATCCAGTCGAGCACCCGCGCCAGCGCGGCATCATAGTCGCCGCGGTCGATCATTGGCACCGGCCTGCCGGCCTGGGCGCCCGCCGGATCGGGCAACCACGCCGCGAGCGCCGCCGCATCGAGCGGCTGCCAGTTGCGGAACAGTCCGAACCACAGCAGCGGTGCCTGGTCGTCGAGCACGAACCCCGCCGGCACGCGCGGCATCAGCGCGGTCCCCGCCTCATAGGCGAGATAGCCCGCCGCATGCAGGCCGTCGCGCGTCGCCGTGCGCAGCGCGTCCAGCGCCGGGCGTACCTCATCCGCGCGGTGCGCGACGATCACCGCCACCGGATCGCGGTACAGCCGCGCCGGGCCGCCGCCCGGGCGGGCATCGTCGAGAAGGACGAACGGAGACGTCATCGCGACCAGATGCACCTGCCCGACGCGCCGGCGCAACCCGCGAGTCGCGCCAAATTGCCGAATTGCCGCAGGCCGATGCCCCGCCTACCTCAGCCGGCATGACTCAGACCGAGCTTCCGCCGCTGCGCGCCGCCATCGTCCCCGTCACGCCGCTCCAGCAGAATTGCACGCTGATCTGGTGCACCGCGACAATGCGGGCGGCGGTGATCGATCCGGGCGGCGACCTGCCCCGCATCAAGGCGGCGATCGCGCAGACTGGCGTGACGGTGGACAAGATCCTGCTGACCCACGGCCACATCGACCATGCCGGCGAGGCGAAGGCGCTGGCCGACGATCTTGGCGTGCCGATCGAGGGGCCGCACGAGGCGGACCGGTTCTGGCTGGCACGGCTCGACGAGGACGGCCGGACCTATGGCATCCGCGGCCAGGTGTTCGAACCCGATCGCTGGCTGGTCGAGGGCGACACGGTCACGGTCGGCGACCTGACGCTCGACGTCTACGAAACGCCCGGCCACACTTTGGGCCATGTCATCTTCCATCATGCGCCGTCGAAATTCGCGCAGGTCGGTGACGTGCTGTTCCAGGGCTCGGTCGGGCGCAGCGATCTGGCCGGCGGCAACCACAAGCAGCTGATCGAGACGATCGTCACCAAGCTGTGGCCGCTCGGCGACGACACCAGCTTCATCCCCGGTCACGGCAATCCCAGCACCTTCGCTCACGAACGCGCCCACAACATGTTCGTCAGCGACCGCGCGCTGGCGGCGGACTAACGGCGCTCAGCCGGCGGGTGCGAGCCGTACCACCTGCCTCCGGCCGTCGTAGCGGATGTCGATGCCGCGGCCCTGCGACAGGCCAACGCCGTTGCCGGGGGTGACGGTGACGATGCGGAATCGCCGGTTCGCCGCCATGCCGGGATAGCGGCCGTCGCGCGGCCCCAGTGTCAGCGTTCCGGCCGCATCGTCCAGCGTCAGCGCAATCGTCGCACGCGCACCGCGACGCCAGCCCTGACCATCGCCGGCATCGTCATACAGCGTGAAGCGACCGTCGGCGCCACGATAGACCCGCAGTTCGACCGGCTGGTCCGGCGACTGGTCGGCATATTGCACCTCGGATCCGAGCGGCAGGATCGTCCCGGCGGCAACGTGCAGCGGCATGTGGTCGATCGGCGCCGCGACGATGATCGTCCGATCCCCGTCGACGCGATCGCCTGTCCAGAAATCATACCACATGCGCCCTGCCGGCAGCCGCACCGGCCGTGTCGTCACGCCCTTTTCCACCACGGGACTGACCAGCAGGTCGCGCCCGAACATATATTCGTCGCCGACCCGCCGCACCGCGGGATCGTCCGGGAATGCCATGCCGAGCGGATAGAGGAACGAGCTTCCTTCCGTGACGCGCCAGGACATTGCGTAGAGGAACGGCAGCAGCCGGTAGCGCAGCGCCACCGCGCCGAGCAGCGGCGCCCGCGCGCTGTCGGGGAAGCTGTACAGTTCCTTTCCGGCGCCGGTGCCGTGGATACGGAACATCGGCATGAACACTGCGAATTGCAGCCAGCGGGTGAACAGTTCCTGATAGGCCGGATCAGTCGGCTTGCCGCCGAAAAAGCCGCCGATGTCCGCGGACCAATAGGGAATGCCGCTCATCGAGAAGTTGACGCCCGCCGGCACCTGCCGCCTAAAGGCGTCCCAGCTGCCGCTGACGTCGCCCGACCAGGTGATCGCCGCATTGCGCTGCTGCCCGGCCCAGGCCGACCGGGTCAGGATGATCGGGCGCTTGTCGGAAAAGTCCGCGGCCATGCCGTCGTGCACCGCCGTGGTGTGGAGCAGGGGATAGGCGTTGTAGACCGCCGCGCCGGGCCCCGCGCCGGTGGTGACCTCGCGCATCTCACCCCAATGGCCGCCCAGTTCCGCCTCGCTGCCGTCGAGCCAATAGCCGTCGAAACCGACCGCCCCCAGCCGCTGCGAGATCGCCCGCCAATAGGTGTCGCGCGCCCTGGCCGAAAAGGCATCGTACCAACGGCCCTCGCCCGCCGGATAGACGTTGGGATAGGTGCGGGCATACAAGCCGCCGACCGACTCCAGCGCCCTGGTCGTGTCCAGGCCCAGATCGAAGCGCGGCCAGACCGAGACGATGCTATGGACGTGCTGCTGGTGCAGCGTCGCCAGCATCGCCTTGGGATCGGGGTAGCGCACCGGATCGAACCGGTGGCTGCCCCATTCGCCGGGGCGCCAATATTGCCAGTCCTGCACGACCGCATCGAGCGGGATGCGGAGTGCGCGATAACGATCCGCGACGGCGAGCAGTTCGGTCTGCGAGGCGTAGCGTTCCTTCGATTGCCAGAGGCCCCAGGTCCACCGCGCCATCAGCGGCGCCGCGCCGGTGAGCTGGCGATAGGCGCCGATGATCGAGTCGACGTCAGGCCCGGCGAACAGGAAATAGTCCACGCCTGTCCCGGCCTGCGAACGGAAGACGATCCGGCTGGTCGCCTGCGGCACATCGACCGCGACATCGGTGACCGCCGGGTTGTTCCAGAAGATGCCGTACCCCGCGGACGAGACCAGCATCGGGACGCCGACGTCGGTGTTTGCCTGCTGCAGGCGAACGGTCGTGCCGCGATAGTCCATCGCGCCCGCCTGATGCTGGCCCAGGCCGTAGATCGCCTCGTCGCCGCCGATCGCGAAGCGCTGCTGGACGCGGCCGTCGGGATCGGGATCCTGCCCCAGCCGACGCGTGCCGACATCCGCCTCCGCCACGATCGGTTTGCCATCCGCACCGAGCAGCGAGACGAGGCCGGTCGCCTTGTCGATGGCAATGCGCATCGCCTTCGTGGTCAACAGGATGCGGGCGGGTTCGTCGGCCACGGTCCACCCTCCGACCCGCGGCGTGCCGAGTATCGCCGGACCGGATGGGATCGTGCGCGCTTCCGCGCCGGCCGTCACGGAGACGCGCAGGGTCCGCTCACCCCATACCGTCAGGCGCATTCTGCCGCCCGGCACCCGGATCGCGATGCCCGTCGCGTCCTGCGCGCCGAGCGACGCACCGCTGACGGCGGCGGGAGGTTCCGATGTTTGCGCCCCGGCCGGCATGGCGGAGAGCGCCAATGCGGCGGTCGCCAGCAGGATGGGGGACCGTCGCATCATCTCTCTCCCGTCGGACCTCGTCAGGCGCAAGCCGATGATGTCAGACAATAATCGGGTCGGCAAGCCGGGGGGGCGAGGCGCCGGCGTCCGTCTCAGGCAGACGGCACCAGCTCGACGGGCACGCCCGGGGCGACCGGCCGGCGAGCGCTCGTCGCCGCCAGAGCCAGTCCCCATATCGCCAGTCCCAGCAGCACGATCCAGGTCGCCAGCGCGCCGGCGGCGCGCCACGGATTGGCGGTCGCCTTCTCCATCCCGATCGCATGGACGATGCGACCGATCACGAATATCGCGCCGGCCGCCGCCAGCGCGCTTGCGCGGCCGCCGCCTGCCTCGATCAACGCCATCAGGATCAGTACGAAGGGCGCATATTCGGCGAAATTGGCGTGGGAGCGGGGGCGGGCGGTCAGGCGCGCATCGCCGCCGTCCCCGAACAGAACCTGCCGCGCGAAGCGCAGCTGGACGATCCGCGGCGCGAGCGCGAGGTTGCCGAGGCCGGCGAGCGCGGCGACGGGGAGCGTGACGGGCAGCAGCATGGCGAATTTCCAAATCCGGGGCGGCGGCGAGGATGCCGC
>JAEWJQ010000054.1 GCA_023386515.1 Pseudomonadota bacterium
CCTCCATGTCCCGCACCGTCTGCGTCAGCATCTTCTTCGAGATGCCGGGCAGGCTGCGCAGCAACACGCCGGTGCGCGCGGTGCCGCCATGCCTTGCGTGGAGCGTGTGCAGAACCATACTGGTCCATTTGGTCGCGAAGAGTTCCAGCACGCGTCGCGGGGCACAATCTTCGCGCCATTCGTCGTCGGGCGTGCCGGGGTCCATGTGGTTACCTTTGGGTGCCTGGGGTGGGGAATGGTGCCGTCTAGTACCCTGCTCCCGCCGTGCCTAGCTGCCGGTGCGACGGATAGCGAAAGAGCAAGACGATGGCGAAGACAGCATTGGTGGTCGGGGCGAGCGGGATCGTCGGCAGCGCGACGGCGGCGCAGCTCGTCGAGGAAGGCTGGACGGTGCACGGACTGGCACGGCGGCCGGTTTCGCAGGCGGGCGTCCTGCCGCTGGTCGCCGATCTGCAGGATGCCGCGCAAACCCGCACGGCCTTGCGGGATCTGGCGCCGGACGCGGTCTACATCACCACCTGGCTGCGCCAGGACAGCGAGGCGGAAAACATCCGGGTCAACGCCGCGATGGTGCGCAACTTGCTCGACGGCCTGCCGGCGTCGACCGGACCGCGGCACGTGGCGCTGGTCACCGGGCTCAAACATTATCTCGGCCCCTTCGAGGCCTATGGCCAGGGCATCCTGCCCCAGACGCCGTTCCGCGAGGAGCAGGGCCGGCTCGACGTCGAGAATTTCTATTATGCGCAGGAGGACGAGGTGTTCGCCGCGGCGGCGCGTGACGGCTTCACCTGGAGCGTCCATCGGCCGCACACGGTGATCGGTCTGGCGGTCGGCAATGCGATGAACATGGGCACGACGCTCGCCGTTTATGCCAGCCTGTGCCGGGCCACCGGCCGTCCGTTCGTCTTTCCCGGGTCCGCCGCGCAGTGGAGCGGGTTGACCGACATGACCGATGCCGGCCAGCTCGCCCGGCATCTGCTCTGGGCCACCGAAACGCCGGCGACGCACGATCAGGCGTTCAACGTCGTCAACGGCGACGTCTTCCGCTGGCAATGGATGTGGGGCCGGATCGCGGATTGGTTCGGCGTGGAGCCGGTACCGTTCGATGGCACCGTCCGCCCGCTCGCCGAGCAGATGGCGGGGGATGCACCGCTGTGGCGCGATCTGGCGACGCGCGAGGGATTGGCCGAGCCGGACCTCGCCCGGTTGGTCTCGCCCTGGCATACCGACGCCGACCTCGGCCGGCCGATCGAGGTGGTCACCGACATGAGCAAGAGCCGGCGGCTGGGCTTCACCGCCTATCAGCCGACCGACGACGCCTTCCATGCTTTGTTCGCCCGGTTGCGCGCGGATCGCCTGATCCCCTGACGCTGCTCAGCCCAGCGTCGCCAAGGCGTCATAGGTGGCCTGCGGGATCGGGATGATCGTGCCGTGGCTGGCGCCGGCGGGGATGGCGATACGGTCCGTCGCGTCGCGCCAGCTCCGCCCGCCATCGGCGGAGGCGACCGCGCCGTAGCGATGCTCGATATAGCGGTCGAAGAAGACGACGATCTCCGGCCCGATCGTCACCACGGTCGGGCCCTCGCTCCAGGCCGGGGTGATCGGCGCGGAGAGCGGGCCGAAGCGCGGCGGCGACAGCGTCACGTCGCACCATTGCACGACCTTGCGCAGCGGCTCCTTGCGCTCGTCCTTGACGAACATCAGCGTTCGTCCGCGGAACGTTGCAAAGGTCGCATCGATGACGCTGTATCCGGGGTCGTAGAACAGCGTCGTCGGGGTGAAGCGGAGAAAGTCGCGGGTCGTCGTCGCATAGAGGCGGTGGTCGCCCTCCTTGCCGGCCGCGCCGACCGTGCTCGCCCAGACGATCAGGAACCGGCCATCCGCCGCGTCCCAGGTCACCTCCGGCGCCCAGCTGTTGCGGGTGCCGGGAAAGGCCGCCATCACCGGCAAGGCCTGTTGCGGCGACCAGCGGACGAGATCCGGCGAGCTGGCATAGCCGATCGTCGTGCCGGTCCAGCTCGTCGTCCAGACCAGATGGAACAGGCCGGTGCGCGGGTCGCGCACGATGCTGGGGTCGCGCATCAGCTTGTTCTCACCGACGGTCGGCACGAGCATCGGCGCGCCGTCGCGTACCGGGCAATAGTGCCAGCCGTCGGCGCTGATCGCCAGCCGCAGACCGGCGCGGCCGTTGTCGGCATTGCGGAAATGGGTGAAGAGGTAGCCGCCGGGGGCTTCGTCGCGACGCGCGGCGCGGGCACCGGCCGCCACGGCCGCTGCTGCCAGACCGCTACAGATCGTCCTCCGATCGAACATCATCGCCGCCCCTTCCCTGCCCGACAGACCTAGGCCGCTTCCTGCAGGCCCGGCAACATGATCGACGCCCGTTTCGGTCGTTGCCAAAGATTGATCGGTCTACGCCCGTTTTGTTCCCGGCGTAGTTTGCGTTCTGCCGCCGTTTTAGAACGCCTCATCGTATAGTGCCGATGGACGTGCGTGATGTTCATAGTTTTGCCGTGGTGCGTCGCCTAGGGCGCCCGCGCGCCGCGGCCCGGCGTGCCCCACATCCGTCTCGAGCAGAGCCATGCCCTTCACCCGTGCCGTCGCGCGTCCGCGCCTCGTCTTCCTTCGCGCCATCACGATGCTCCGCCCCGAGCGACGCAAGGTCGCGGCGCTGGTCGGTGCCGGTGCGCTCGTCGCGCTGCTGCAGGTGCTCGAGCCGGTGCTGTTCGGCCGCGCGATCAACGGTTTGACCCAGGGGGCGAGCCCGCTCCACTACGTCGCCTGGTGGTGCGCGATCAGCGTCACCGCCTTTCTGTCGGCGATGGTGATCTCGCTCGGGTCCGATCGGCTCGCCCACCGGCGGCGGCTGGCAGCGATGGCGAGCTTCGTCGAGCATCTGCTCGCGCTGCCCCCATCCTTCCACCATCAGGCGCGCTCAGGCCGGCTGATGCGGATCATGATCGCCGGGTGCGAGAGCCTGTTCTTTCTGTGGCTGCCGCTCCTGCGCGACCAGGTCACCAATGCGGTGGTGCTGATCGCGGTGCTGCCGATCGCGATGCTGACCAACTGGCGGCTGGCGCTCGTGCTGGTCGCGCTGCTCGTCGTCTATGCGCTCGTCAACCTGATCGTCATGCAGCATACCGCCCGCGGCCAGGCGCAGGTGGAGACGCGCTTC
Source organism: Pseudomonadota bacterium (assembly GCA_023386515.1). Next base: position 3,176 of record JAEWJQ010000054.1, read on the forward strand.
ACCGACCTGTCCGGCCAGCTCGGCGATCTGCTCGGCAACGTCTCGGTGCTGCAGAGCTTTCTCGCGGTGCCCGGCGAGCTGCGCCAGGTGAAGACGTCGCTGCACGATCTGCTGCACGCACAATATCCGGTGCTCAACTGGTGGGCGCTGTCGGCGGTGCTGACCCGCGGCGCCTCGTCGATCGCGATCGTGGCGATCTTCGGCGTCGGCTCGATGCTGGTCGCGCGCGGCCAGGCGACGATCGGCGACGTCGTCGCCTTCGTCGGCTTCGCGACGCTGATGATCGCGCGGCTCGAGACGCTGACCACCTTCATCGTCGACGTCGCGCAACGGCTGCCGACGCTCGGCCAGTTCTTCGCGGTGCTCGACGAGGAATCGCACATCGCCGAGCGGCCCGGCGCGCCCGCCCTGCGCGTCGCGACCGGCGAGGTTCGCTTCGAGACCGTCTCGTTCCGCTATCCGACCGGCTCGGGCGCGGTGCACGACCTCGACTTCACCGTCGCGCCCGGCGAGACGGTGGCGATCGTCGGTCCGACCGGATCGGGCAAGTCGACCGCGCTTGGCCTGCTGCAGCGCGCTTATGATCCCGGCCGGGGTCGCATCCTGGTCGACGGTCAGGACATTCGCGACGTCACCCTTGCCTCGCTGCGCGCCGCGACGGGCGTGGTCTTCCAGGAAGCCGGCCTGTTCAACCGCTCGATCGCGGAGAATATCGCCATGGGCAATCCCGGTGCGACCATGGCCGCGATCGAGGAGGCGGCGCGCATCGCCGGCGCCTATGACTTTATCGCGCGCAAGCCGCAGGGCTTTGCCACGCCGGTCGGCGATCGCGGCCAGGGCCTGTCGGGCGGCGAGCGCCAGCGGATCGCGATCGCGCGCGCGCTGCTCAAGGACGCGCCGATCCTGCTGCTCGACGAGGCGACCAGCGCGCTCGACGTCGCCACCGAGGCGCGGCTGCAGGAAAGCCTCGACCGGCTGCGCCAGGGACGCACTACCTTCGTCATCGCCCACCGGCTGTCGACGGTGCGCGCCGCGGACCGGATCATCGTCCTCGACCAGGGGCGGATCGTCGAACAGGGCAGCTTCGACGCGCTGATCGCGGCCGGCGGCGCCTTCGCCGCGCTCGCCCGCGACGGCGGCCTGATCCAGGCGGCGGCGAACGATGACACGGGGGCGCGGGCCGCCACCGAGGGTATCCGTACAAACGCTTGAACCGCCACGCGAACACGCCGACAGATGGCACTCATCAGGGGAGTGCCGGATTGGCCAGCGTCGCGATCGAGGGAGTCAGCAAGCGTTTCGGCGACGCGACGGTCCTGCAACCGACCAGCCTCGCCATCGAGGATGGCGAGTTCGTCGTCATCGTCGGTCCATCGGGCTGCGGCAAGTCGACGCTATTGCGCCTGATCGCCGGTCTCGACGAACCGTCGAGCGGCACGATCGCGATCGGTGGCCGCGACGTTACCCATGCGGCGCCGGCGGAACGCGGGCTGGCGATGGTGTTCCAATCCTATGCCCTCTACCCGCATCTGACCGTCGCGGAGAACATCGGCTTCCCGCTCAAGATCGCCGGGCGGCCGAAGGCGGAGATCGCCGCGCGGGTCGCGGCGGTGGCGGACACGCTCGACCTCGGCACATTGCTCGGCCGCCGGCCGCGGGCACTGTCAGGGGGCCAGCGGCAGCGCGTGTCGATCGCCCGCGCGGTGATCCGCCAGCCGCAGGTGCTGCTGCTCGACGAGCCCCTGTCCAATCTCGACACCGCCCTGCGCGTGCGCATGCGCCACGAGTTCGCCCGGCTGCACCAGAGCCTGGGCTGCACGATGATTTACGTCACCCACGACCAGCTGGAGGCGATGACGCTCGCCAACCGCATCGTCGTCATGGCGCACGGTCGCGTCGAGCAGGTCGGCGCGCCGATGGACCTGTATCGCCAGCCGGCCTCGCTGGCGGTCGCCTGCGCGATCGGTTCGCCGGGGATCAACCTGATGCCCGGCACTTTGGTCGGCGCCGATACGACGGGGGCGACGGTCCGACTGGCCAGCGGCGCGACGCAGGCCGTGGCGGCGGCGGTGCCGGCGGGGGCGGTCGGCGCGGCGGTGACGCTGGGCGTCAGGCCGGAACACCTGGCGCCACGGCCCGACCGCGCCTTCGCCGGGCCGATCGAGCTGTTCGAACGGCTCGGCCCCCTCTCCTTCGCGCATCTCGGCATCGGCGGGCGCGAGGCGCCGGTGGTCGCGCAATTGCCGGGCGACCGGCAGGTGACGCTAGGCGAGCCGCTGCGGGTGGGCGCGGCAGCGGCCGACGTGCTGCTGTTCGACGGCGACGGCCGCGCCTATCCGCGCCTCACCCCTTGATACTGCCGCCGAGCAGGCCGGTGATGTAATAGCGCTGCAGCGCCAGGAAGATCGCCAGCACCGGCACGGTCGTCACCACCGCCGCCGCCATCATCAGCTCGCCATCGGCGGCATGTTCGCGGCCGATCGCCGCCACCGCCACCGGCAAGGTGTAGAGATGCTGGTCGGCGAGCACGATCAGCGGCCAGAGGAAGTCGTTCCAGCTGCCGAGGAACAGGAACACCGCCAGCGTCACCGTCACCGGCGCGAGCAACGGCAGCACGATCGAGACGAAGATCCGCGCCTCGCTCGCCCCGTCGAGCCGCGCCGCGTCGAGCATCTCGTCGGGGATCGACAGCGTCGCCTGGCGCACGAACAGGACGGCGAAGACGCCGGCGAGGCCGGGCAGGATGACCCCCGCATAGCTGTTGACCAGACCGATCTGCTTGAAGATCAGGAACAGCGGCAGCATCGCCACCTGTCCCGGCACGACCAAGGCGCCGATCAGCAGCTGCAGCAGCCGCTCGCGCCCCCGGAAGCGCAGCTTGGCGAAGGCATAGCCGGCGGGCACGGTGAGCAGCAGGCCGAGGATGGTGGAGATCATCGCGACCAACACGCTGTTGCCGAGTGCCGGCAGCACGCGATAGTCGAACCAGGCGCCGTCGATCAGTCGCCGGGCGAGCAGCTCATAGTAATTGTCCCACGTCCAGCGGCTCGGCCACAGCGGCGGCGGATAGGCGCTGGACGCGCTTCCGCCACGTCACCCTGCCGGC
>JAEWJQ010000059.1 GCA_023386515.1 Pseudomonadota bacterium
CCGCGGCACAGTCGGCCGCATCCGCCGCGGCGGCTGCGCGCCTGGCGGCAGCGCCGCCGCAGCCCCAACCTCAGCCGCAGCCGGTGACCACCGTCACCACCGAGACGACGCGGACCGCCGCAGCAACCACCACCCGGGCGACGACACCGCGCCGGACGGTCAAGCGCGTGGTTCATCGCAAGGCGGTGGCGCGGCCGGCGGTAACCGAGAAGACGACCACGACCGTCACGACCAACTGACGGATTAATAGAAAGCGGACAGGGCGGGGGCGGCCATCGCGGTCGCCCCGCTGACCGTTCGGCGGGAGGGACCGGATCAGAAGACTGGGTCGTCGGCCGCCGGGTGGGACACGTGGATGCCGCATTCGACCTTATCCCAGCCACGCCAGCGGCCCGAACGAGGGTCCTCGCCCGGCCTGACCTTGCTGGTGCAGGGCGCACAGCCGATCGACAGATACCCTTCCGCCTCCAGCGGATGCCGCGGCAGATCGTGCTCGGCGAAATAGCCGTCGAGATCGGTCTTGGTCCAATCGGCGAGCGGATTGACCTTCAGCCGGCCCTCGTCGATCTCGAACCGTGGCAGCGCGCGACGCGTGCCGGCCTGAAAGCCCTTTCGGCCCGAGATCCAGGCGTCGAACGGGGCGAGGGCGCGGCGTAGCGGCTCGACCTTGCGGAGGTCGCAGCAACCGTCCGGGTCGTAGGACCAACGCAGGCCCGTCGCATCTTTGGCGGTAAGCAACCGCGGATCTGGGCGGAAGACGCGCAGGTCTGTCAGCCCCAGCCGTTCGGCCAGCTCGTCGCGATAGGCGAGGGTCTCGCCGAACATCTTCTGCGTGTTCGTGAAGATGACGGGCACGTCGCGGTCGATGGCGGCGACCATGTGGAGCAGCACCGCCGATTCCGCACCGAACGAAGAGACGGAGGCGATCCGCCCGGCCAGCTCACCGGTCAGTAGCTCCGCCAGCATCGCTGCGGCGGGAACGCCGACAAAGCGGGCTTCGAGGGCGGCGGCATCCGCCTCCGTAAAGGCCGGGGCGGCGTCGATCACGTCGATGGCGCGCACGGGTTCAGCCATGACGCCGCTTCCACACCGGCACCGCATCGTCCGCCGCGGCCTGATAGCGATAGGCATAACGATCGAGGCTGCGGCGGAGCACGTCGGCATCGATCGGCGCTTCGGGGGCGAAGCTGTCGAAGCCGCAGCGGCGCATCAACGGCAGCTGGTCGACCAAGACGTCACCCGCCGCGCGCAGCTCGCCGGCATAGCCGGCCTCGCGCAGGATCCGGGCGGCGGAATAGCCGCGGCCGTCGCGGAAGGTCGGGAAGCTGACCTCGACCAGGGCGAGCTGGCCGAGCTGCGGCAACAGGGCGCGCGCATCCTCGCCGGCTTCCAGCCGCACGGCAGTGGCGTTGCTCTGGCCGAGAAACGCGTCGAGGGTGACGGCGGGCTCGTCATGCGGCTCGTCGTCGCGGAAGCGGAGCAGGGCATCACCCATAGATGGCCTCCTTGAACGGTTCGAAGCCGACGCGGCGATAGGTGTCGAGGAAGCGCTCACCCGCCTCACGCACGGCGAGATAGCGGTCGGTGACCCGCTCGATCGCATCGACGACGCCGTCCTCGTCGAAGCCCGGGCCGGTGATCTTGGCGAGGCTGACGTCCTCCGCCCCCGATCCGCCGAGCGACAGCTGGTAGTTTTCAGTGCCCTTCTTGTCGACGCCGAGGATGCCGATGTGGCCGGCATGGTGATGGCCGCAGGCGTTGATACAGCCCGAAATCTTGAGCTTCAGCTCGCCGAGCTCGCGCTGGCGGTCGCGATCGGCGAAACGGGTCGCGATCTTCTGCGCCAGCGGGATCGAGCGGGCATTGGCCAGGCTGCAATAGTCGAGGCCGGGGCAGGCGATGATGTCGGTGATCAGATCGAGATTGGGTTCGGCGAGGCCACCGTCGACCAGCCGCTGCCAAAGTTCCCAAAGGTCACGCATAGCGACGTGTGGCAGGACGATGTTCTGGGCGTGGGTCACCCGTAACTCATTGAAGGAAAACGACTCTGCCAGATCGGCGAGCAGCGCGATCTGATCGGCCGACGCGTCGCCGGGGATGCCGCCGGCGGGTTTCAGGCTGACGTTGACGATCGCATAGCCCGGCGCCTTGTGCGGGCGGACGTTCTGATCGAGCCAGACGGCGAAATCCGGATCGCTGCGGTCGACCTCGGTCGGCAGATGCGTCTCGAAGACTGGCGGCGCGAACATCGCCCGAATGCGATCGAGCTCGGCGACCGGCGGGTCGATGCCGAGCAGCTTTACCGCGGCGAACTCCTCCTCGACCTGGCGACGATATTCGTCGGCGCCGATCTCGTGAAGCAGGATCTTGATCCGCGCCTTGTAGATGTTGTCGCGCCGGCCGTAGCGGTTGTAGACACGTAGACAGGCCTCGAGATAGCTCATCAGCTCGTCGGCGCCGACGAAGTCGCGGATCAGATGGCTGATCATCGGCGTGCGCCCCATGCCGCCGCCGACATAAATCTGCGCGCCCACTTCGCCATCGCGTTCGACGAGCCGGATGCCGATGTCGTGCAGGCGCATCGCCGCGCGATCCTCTTCGGCCGCGATCACCGCGATCTTGAACTTGCGCGGCAGATAGCTGAATTCGGGGGGGAAGGTGCTCCACTGGCGGAGCAGCTCCGCCCAGGGCCGCGGATCGGTGACCTCGTCGGCGCTCGCGCCGGCATATTGGTCGGCGGAGATGTTGCGGATGCAATTGCCGCTGGTCTGGATGGCGTGCATCTCCACCGTCGCCAGTTCGGCAAGGATGTCGGGCGCATCGGCGAGCTTGATCCAGTTGAACTGGATGTTCTGGCGCGTGGTGAAATGGCCGTAACCGCGATCGTAGGTGCGCGCGATATGCGCGAGCATGCGCATCTGGCGGCTGTCCAGCGTGCCATAGGGAACGGCGACGCGCAGCATATAGGCATGCAGTTGCAGGTAGAGGCCGTTCATCAGCCGCAGCGGCTTGAACTGATCCTCGGTCAGCTGACCGGAGAGGCGGCGCTCCACCTGATCGCGGAATTCCTCGACGCGGGCATCGACGATGCTCTGGTCGTATTCGTCGTACTTGTACATTCGATCGTCTTCCAAAGTCCTGCCGCTGGCGGCGAGGGAAACCGCCGCCGAACGCGGCGGTAAAAGGGGCATCCTCCTCGTCGCGCCGGGGAACATCCCCACTCCAGCCACAGCGCGGAATTGCGCGCTAGATCACCCAGTTGCCCGCTTGCGGATCAGCAGGCTTGAGTGTCAGATCGGGGCGGACGGTCGGGCCGAGCGCCCGGATACGGTCCTTGATATGGGCGGGCCGGGGGCCGTCCGCCGTCGCCACCGCGTCGATCAGATACGGGACGTTGACGCGCCGTGCGCCTTCCTCCGCGCGCAGGATCGCCTCGCCGCCGGTGTCGACGTCGACCGCATCCTCGACATGGCGCGACCAGCCCTGGCCGTTCCACCAGACCACGTCGCCGCTCGCCAGATCGTTGCCGGTCAGCAGCCTCATGCCGCCATGCCTTCGGCGACGCGTGCCCAGCGCGCGAGCTTGTCCTCGGCGTCCGACAGTTCGACGACCTCGCCGACGACGATGATCGCCGGGCTCTTGACCGCCTCGCGCGCGACCATTGGCCCGAGATCGGCAAGCAAGGTGCGTAGCGCGCGGCTGCCGACCAGCGTGCCGCGTTCGAGCACCGCGACGGGCATGTCGGGCGCGACGCCGTCGGCCATCAATTTGTCGGCGATGTCGCCGGCGGTCGCGACGCCCATGTAGATGACGAGCGTGCGGCCCTGGCCGGCGAGGCCGGACCAATCCTGATCGGACAGGCCCTTGCACTGACCGGCGACGAAGGTGACCGCGCTGGAATGATCGCGATGGGTGAGCGGCAGCATCGCCTCGGCCGCGCAACCGAGCGCCGCGGAGACGCCGGGGATCACCTCGACCGGCAGCCCGGCGGCCCGCACCGCCTCCACCTCCTCGCCGCCGCGACCGAAGATGAACGGGTCGCCGCCCTTCAGCCGGACGACGACGCTGCCGGTCTTCACATGGGCGACGATCAGCGCGTTGATCGCCTCCTGCGGCAGGGTGTGGCGGGCACGGCTCTTCGCCACCGAGATACGCTGGGCGGCGGGCGGTGCGAGGTCGAGCACGCGCGGGTCGATCAGCCCGTCGTGAACGACGACGTCGGCGCGGCGCAGCGCCTCGACGGCGCGGACGGTGAGCAGGCCGGGATCACCCGGTCCCGCGCCGACGAGGATGACGCGCCCGCGGGCGCCCGGATCGAGAAGCGTAGCCATGATGCTGGAAAATGGGCCGCGCCGCCCGGCCGGGCAATGCAGCGATGCTTTCCAATGGGGTAGCCGAACTTGCGTGCGACTTCACGTCACGCGTCGCGCAGGCCGATGCCGATGTTCGCCCGCGCCGCGTCCGCCTCGTTGCTGACCACGGGATAAACGCAGTAATCGGCGGCATAATAAGCGCTGGGCCGGTGGTTGCCGGACCAGCCGATGCCGCCGAACGGGGCGGCGGAGCTGGCGCCGTTGGTCGGGCGGTTCCAGTTGACGATGCCGGCGCGGACGTTGGCCCAGAACCGGTCGTAGAGGGCCGGCGTCTGGCTGATCAGCGAGGCGGACAGGCCGTAGCGGGTGTTGTTCGCCTCGGCGATCGCGGCGTCGAAATCGTCGGTGCGGATCACCTGCAGGATCGGGCCGAACAGTTCGATGTCGGGGCGTTCCGCCACGTCGGTGGTGTCGATCATCGCCGGCATCAGGAACGGCTTGTCGTCGGACAGGCGTTCCAGATGGCGGATCGGCCGGCCGCCGCGCATCAGCAGCGCGAGGAAGCTTTCGGTGAGCATGTCGGCGGTGGCATTGTCGATCACCGGACCCATGAACGGCTGCGGGTCGTCGAACGGGCTGCCGACGATCAGCCGGCCGACCATCTGGTTGATCGTGTCGATCAGCGGATCGTAGAGCTTGCTGTCGACGATCAGGCGACGCGCGGCGGTGCAGCGCTGGCCGGCGGTGGTGAAGGCGGACTGGATGACCAGCACCGCGGCGGCGTGCAGATCGGGCGTGTCCCAGACGATGATCGGGTTGTTGCCGCCCATCTCCAGCGCCAGGATCTTCTCCGGCTTGGCGGCGAAGGCGCGGTTGAGCGCGATCCCGGTCCGCGCCGAGCCGGTGAACAGCAGCCCGTCGATGTCGGGATGGTCGGCGAGCGCCTTGCCCTCCGCCGGGCCGCCGATGACGACGCGCGCGCATTCCGCCGGGACGCCGGCGGCGCGGTAGCATTCGATCAGGAAGGCGCCGGTCGCCGGAGTCTTTTCCGACGGCTTGAAGACGATCGCATTGCCGGCAAGCAGGGCGGGGACGATGTGGCCGTTGGGCAGATGCGCGGGGAAATTATAGGGGCCGAGTACCGCAAGCACGCCGTGCGGCTTGTGGCGGAGCGCCATGCGGCTGCCCATCGGGGAATCGAGGCGGCGCTGTGCAGTGCGCTCGGCATAAGCGGTGACCGAGATGTCGACCTTGGCGATCACCGTGTCGACCTCGGTGCGCGCTTCCCACAACGGCTTGCCGGTTTCGCGGGCGAGCAGTTCGCTGAACTCGTCGTGGCGCTGGCGCACGACATTAGCGAAGCGGCGCATCGTCTCGATCCGCACCGCCAGCGGCTGCGCCGCCCAGGGCGCCCAGCCGCTGCGTGCGGCGGCGACCTCCGCATCGACGTCGCCGATCGCGCCACGCCACAACTCCGCGCCCGTCGCCGGTTCGTGGGAGATGATCTCGCTCATAAACCCCTCTCGCTCAAGCGATGTCGGTTAGGGGATGGGCGGCATGGCGGCAAGGTGGGTGTGGGGCGGGGTGTCCCGGGTTGGGCGGCATCTCCGGGGGCGCCGCTCCCCACCATCGTCATCCTCGCATAGGCGCGCATCCAGAGGCGCTCACGTTGCGGGCCATCGACATACCCGCGCGTCTGGAATCCCGCCCTCACGGGCATGCGGCTTCGGTCGGACGGGACATTACGCCAGTGCCTCGCCCATCCGGCGGATGGCGTCGACCTTGGCGTGGAGGCGCGACCAGTCGTCGCTCTCCGCGATCGGTGCCCACATCGCCTCGACCTCGTCGATCAGCATCGAGCAGGGTTCGCCCTGCCAATAGGGATGGTCGCGGCGCTTGCGTGGCCGATAATCGGCGAGCGCGGCGCGCAATTCGTCCCAGGCCGCATCGTAGCTCGCCGGCACGGTGCCGCCGAACAGGTCGAAGAAGGTGCGGTCGAGCGGAGCGGCGGTGGTGCGCAAGGTGCGTTCAAGCGTCTGGACCAAGGCGCGGTCCGGCTCCGCGCCGCGCGGCACGACGCCCAGCCGCCAGAGCAAGGCGTCGGCGACTGCCGGCTGGTAATGGAGCGCGAAAGTCTGCAGCGTCTCGATCAGCGGCTCGCTGTCCGCCACCAGTCGCAGCGAGGCGGCGAGCTGCATCACGTCCCAATGGATCGCCTCCGGCTGGCGGCCGAAGGCGTAGAGGCCGGTCTGGTCGAAATAGGCGGCGGTGAAATTGGGGTCCCACGTGGGGGCGAACCGCCATGGGCCATAGTCGAAGCTTTCACCGGTGACGTTGATGTTGTCGCTGTTGAGCACGCCGTGGACGAACCCGGCCGCCATGTACCGCGCGGCCAGCGTCGCGGTGCGCCGGACGACGCGGTCGAGCAGGCGGATCGGATCGTCGGACTCCTCGCCGTAGAGCCGGCGCAGCACGTAGCCGACGAGCGCACGCATCCCGTCCTCGTCCTGGTCATACGCAAGGCGCTGGAAGGTGCCGATGCGGATATGGCCATGGCTGAGCCGCACCAGCACCGCCGAGCGGGTCGGCGAAGGTTCGTCGCCGCGGACCAACTCCTCGCCCGTCTCGATCAGCGACAGCGTGCGGCTGGTCGGCACGTTGAGCGCCTCGAGCATCTCCGTCGCCAAAATCTCGCGCACCCCGCCCTTGAGGGTCAGTCGGCCGTCGCCGAAGCGGCTGTAGGGCGTCTGGCCCGACCCCTTGGTGCCGAGGTCCATCAGCCGGCCGGAGCGGTCGTGCAGCTGTGCGAAGGTGAAGCCGCGGCCATCGCCGATGTCGGGATTGTAGGAGCGGAACTGATGGCCGTGATAGCGGAGCGCCAGCGGTTGCGGCAGCGTGTCCGGCAGCGGCGCGAACCGCCCGAAGTGCCGCACCCATTCGGCCTCGTCGAGATCGGCCAGGCCGACCTCCGCCGCGGCGCGGTCGTTGCGATAGCGGAGGACCGTGTCGGGAAAGTTCGCGGCCTCGACCGGGTCCCAGAAGGTCGGCCCGAGATCGAGCAGGGCAGTGGCGGGGCGATAGGCTTGCGGGGCGGGGGGCATGCGTGGATATGGAGGCCGCGACTCCGGGGGCGCAAGGCATGAAGGCGTATCAAAACTGCTACTGGATGTCCGCCGACGGGCTGAAGCTGCATTATCGCGACTATCCGGGCGATGCGGCCAAGCCGCCGATCCTCTGCTTTCCCGGCCTGACTCGCAACGCCCGCGACTATGATGCGCTGGCGACGCGGCTGGCGGGGGCGTGGCGCGTGCTGGCTGTCGATTTCCGCGGTCGCGGGCGCAGCGAATATGCCAAGGACCCGATGAGCTACGTGCCGCAGACCTATGTCGCGGACGTGCAGGCGCTGCTCGCCGAGCAGGGCATCGACCGCTTCGTCGCGATCGGCACCTCGCTGGGCGGGATCGTCACCATGTTGCTGGCGGCGGCGGGCGCGAACATCGCCGCGGCGCTGATCAACGACGTCGGACCCGAGATCGACCCCGCTGGCCTTGCGCGCATCCGCGGCTATGTCGGCAAGGGCGGCAGCTGTCCGACCTGGATGCATGCGGCGCGCAGCGTCTGGGATACGAATGCCGACGTCTATCCCGACTGGCAGATCGAGGATTGGCTGGCGATGGCCAAACGGCTGTACCGGCTGACCAGCAGCGGGCGGATCGTGCCCGACTATGACCTGAAGATCGCCGAGCCGTTCCGCGTCCCGGGCAATGAAGCGCCGCCCGACCTGTGGGCAGCGCTGGCGCATCTGCGTGACGTGCCGACGCTGCTGGTGCGGGGCGAACGGTCCGACGTGCTGGCGGCGTCGGTCGCGGAACGGATGGCGGCGGCGCTCGATCGCGCCGAGCTGGTGACCCTGAACGGCATCGGCCACGCGCCGACGCTGAGCGAAGAGGGCTTGCGGCAGCCGCTCGACCGGCTGCTGTCCCAGGTCGCATAGACAGCGTATTATCAGGCTGATACACCCGCTCATGGGCAGTCAGGAAACGGGCGGATGGCGACAGAGGTGATTGCGGGCGGGGCGGTGGAGCCGGACGGCGCACCGCGCATCCCGGTACTCGACATCGCGCGCGGGGTGGCGATCCTCGGTATCCTGTTCATGAACGTCAACGACATGGGCGCGTCGATCACCGCGTCCGGGGCCGAGGTGCGGCATCTGGGCTGGACCGCGCTCGACCGGGCGGCTTGGCTGCTGCGCAACGTCCTCGCGGACGGAACGGCCCGCTGCCTGCTCGAGATGCTGTTCGGGGCGGGCATGTTGATCCTGACCGACCGGATGGCGCGCGGGGCCGAGGGACGCTGGGGCGTGCTGAAGCGCTATGGCTGGCGCAATCTGGTGCTGTGGCTGTTCGGCATGGCGCACATGTTCCTGCTGCTGTGGCCGGGCGACATCCTTCACACCTATGCGGTGGCGGCGATGGTCGCCTGTGCCTTCCGCGGGCTCGCGGCGCGCTGGCTGCTGACGATCGGACTGTTGCTGACGGCGCTCAATCTGATCGGCGGCACCGTCGGCATCGTCTATACCCATGCCAGCGAGACGCAGCGGGTGGAGCTGACCCGAAAGCTCGCGGCGGGACAGGCGCTGACCAAGGCGCAAACGACGATGCTCGCCGACATCCGCAAGCGTGCGGCGCAGCGCGCCAAGAGCAAGGCGGAGACCCAGGCGAAGATCGCCGCCGAGGACGCTTATGGTCGCGGCACGCCATGGCAGTGGGTGCGCGGGCAATGGGCGATGAATCGCGAACGGCTGGGCGCGATGGAGATCGGCGCGATCTGGGAGGCGGCGTCGGTGATGCTGATCGGTGCGGCGCTGTTCAAGCTCGGCATCCTGCAGGGCGGGCGCAGCCGGCGCTTCTATTGGGGAATGACGGCGATCGGCTGGCTGGTCGGCGGCGGCCTGCGGCTGGCGGCGACGCTGGCGATGATGCGGTTCGACGGGCAGCCGCATATCGGCTGGGCGACCTATGAAGGCGCGCGCATCCTGATGACGTTGGGGCATCTCGGCGCGATCAACCTGCTGGCGGGCAGCGCGCTGATGCGGCCGTTCGTCGCGGCGGGGCGAACCGCGCTGACTCTCTACGTCTGCCAGACGATCATCATGTCGTGGCTGCTGTTCCCGCCGTTCGGGCTGGGTCTGTACGGCCAATTCGGCTGGGCGGCGCTGATGGCGCTGTCGGTGGCGGTCGACCTGCTGCTGCTGGTCGCCGCCAATCTCTACCTGCGCCATTTCCGCATCGCGCCGGTGGAATGGGCCTGGCGGTCGATCGTCGAGGGGCGGCGGCTGCCGTTCCGCCGCGTCGCGGCGACCCCGGTCGTGCCGGCGCTGGCGTGATCCCGGCGCCTACGCGCGGAGGCTTGGGCAATCGGACGCGGCTCGGCTAAGAGACCGCGTCATGGCCCGTCCGATCCGCATCCTGCACCTGCATTCCAGCTTCAACCTCGGCGGCAAGGAAGCGCGGGCGGTGCGGCTGATGAACGCCTTCGGCGACACCGCGCGCCACGTCATCGTTTCGAGCGTGCCCGATCAGCTCGGCGCGCGCGCAGCGATCGCCAAGGGCATCCGCTACGAGATCGCGCAGGACGCGCCGGCGCTGACCGGGCGGCCGTCGGTCGCGCGCTACGAGGCGCTGGCGCGGTTCATGCGTGGCTTCGACCTGGTGCTGACCTACAATTGGGGGGCGATCGACGGCGTGATGGCGCGCCGGGTGTTCGCCAAGAGCGCGCCGCCGCTGATCCACCACGAGGACGGCTTCAACGCCGACGAGGCCGGCGGGCTGAAGGTCGAGCGCAACATGTACCGGCGGGTGGCGCTGCCCGCCGCCAATGCTTTGGTCGTGCCCTCCTTCGTGCTGGAGGACATCGCACTGCGGACCTGGAAGCAGCCGCGCGCGCGCGTCTATCGGATCGCCAACGGCATCGCGACCGACGCCTATGCCGCCAAGCCCGATCCGCGCGCCATCCCCGGCTTCGTCCGCAATGCGCAGGAGGTGGTGATCGGCGCGCTCGCCGGGCTGCGCGAGGTCAAGGACCTGCCGATGCTGGTCCGCGCCTGCGGTGGCCTGCCGCAGCGGGTGCGGCTGGTCATCGTCGGCGAGGGGCCGGAGCGCGAGGCGATCGCGCAGGCGGCGGCGCGAATGGCGCTGACCGACCGGTTGGTGATGCCGGGCTTCCTCGACCGGCCCTACCGCTTCCTGCGATCTTTCGACGTCGTCGCGTTGTCGTCGCGGAGCGAGCAACAGCCGATCAGCGTCATCGAAGCGATGGCGGCGGGCCTGCCGGTGGCGAGCACGCCGGTCGGCGACCTGAAGCAGATGGTGTCGGCGGAGAATCTGCCGTTCATCGCCGAGGGGATGGACGAGGTGCGGCTGCGCGACGCGTTGCGCCCGCTGGTCGCCGACGCCGCCCAGCCCGCGCGGGGCGGCCCGGCCCATAAGGCGAAGGCACGCGCCC
>JAEWJQ010000244.1 GCA_023386515.1 Pseudomonadota bacterium
GCTGCGGCGGGCCGCAAGTCCGCTCCTGGTATGCGCTGGCGCCGGGCATTGGGCTCGCCGACCGGATCGTGGCCGCCGAGGCCGCCGCGGCGCAGGGTGTGCTGTCCAACGCGGCCCTGGTCGACCTGTATGGCGTGGTCGATGCCGCCGACGACATGCCCGGCACCGCCAGCGCCGCCGCCAGCGACCTGCGGACGGCCTATGTCGGGGCCAGCGCCGATGCCCGACTCGGTGCCTTGCGTCAGCTGTGGGGCGAGCAGACGCCGTCCTACGCCCGGCTCGTGCTGACCGCACGGGCGGCAGCGCGCCAGCCGGTACGCCTCGGCGTCGTCGATGCCGACCGGATCGTCGCGTCGCTGCTGACCGCCGGGTTGGATCGCGGCGCGGCCCGCTGGCGGGCGGCGGTGCCGGAGGGCGGCGACGCATGGGCGATGATCACGCTCGCCGACCCCGATACCGACGCGCGGGTCGGCTATGGCGTGCTGTCGCGTTACGCCGGCAGTGGTGACGCGGCGCTGAAGCAGCGATTGTTCTTCGCCGGTCTGGCCGGGCTCGGCCGCCTATCGTCCGAAGATGTCGAGCGCGCGGCGCAGGCGCTCGACGTGCGGATCGGGGCGGAGACGCCGTGGACGCGCGCGATCGACCGCGCCGCCGCGGATGGCGACCGGGGTGGCGTCGTGCTGCTCGCAGCGATCGGCATGCAGACGCCGCACTGGCGGGGTGTCCCCCCGGCCATGCTCTACCGCATCGTCGGGGCGTTGCGGGCGGTCGGCCTCGACGGCGAGGCGCGGATGATCGCGGCGGAGGCGCTGGCGCGGGTGTGAGCGACCGGGCGCTGATCGACCGGTTCCTCGAGATGCTCGCGGCGGAGGCGGGCGCCGCCGCCAATACGATCGCCGCCTATCGCAGCGATCTGTCGCTCGCCTCGCAGGCGCTGGACGGCGGGCTGGTCGATGCCGACGAGGCAGCGCTGCAACGACTCGCCACTGAATGGGCCGTTCTGGCGAGGGCCACGGTAGCGCGCAAGGCGGCGGCATTGCGACGCTTCTTCGCCTTTCTGGTCGACGAGGGGCATGTCGCGGACGATCCCACCGCGGCGCTGCCGCGTCCGGGCACGGCACGGCCGCTGCCTAAGGTGCTTAGCCATGCCGACGTCGACCGGCTGTTCGCGGTGATCGCTGAGCGAGTCGCCGCCGACCGGCCGCTGCCGGGCGACCTGCGGCTCGCCGCTCTGGTCGAGTTGCTCTACGGGTCGGGGCTGCGGGCGAGCGAGCTGGTGTCGCTGCCGCGCAACGCCGTCCATCCCGACCGGCCGTTCCTGATCCTGAAGGGGAAGGGGGCGCGCGAACGGCTGGTGCCGATCTCGGACCGAGCGCGCGTCGCCGTCGCGGCCTGGCGCACGCACGTGGCGACGGACCGTGCCTGGCTGTTCCCGTCGGGTCGTTCACACATCTCGCGTATTCGCCTCTACCAGCTAATCAAGGCGCTCGCCGCCGATGCGGGCATCCCACCCGACCGGGTCAGTCCGCACGTCCTCCGCCATGCCTTCGCCACGCATCTGTTGGCCGGGGGCGCGGACCTGCGCGCGTTGCAGGCGATGCTCGGCCATGCCGATATCGCGACGACCGAAATCTACACCCATGTCGACACCGGCCGGCTGGTCGAGCTGGTCAACACGCGCCACCCGCTCGTTGACGCGAGCCCGGCGCGGGCTTAACCGCCTGCCGATGCCGAGCTTCCTCGATTTCGAAAAACCGATCGCCCAGTTGCAGGGCCAGATCGACGATCTGCGCGAGACCGCGGCCGACGGCAACGTCGACATCGCCGCCGATGTCGCGCGGTTGCAGGCCAAATCCGACAAGCTGCTGCGCGATACCTTCGCGAAGCTGACGCCGTGGCAGAAGACGCAGGTCGCGCGCCACCCGGAACGCCCGCATTTCCGCGATTACGTCGCCGGCCTGTTCGACGAATTCGTGCCGCTGGCGGGCGACCGCGCCTTCGCCGACGATCAGGCGATCATGGGCGGCTTCGCCACTTTCCGCGGTCGCCGGGTGATGGTGATCGGCCACGAAAAGGGCTGGGACATCGCCAGCCGGCTCAAGCACAATTTCGGCTCTGCCAAGCCGGAGGGCTATCGCAAGGCGATCCGCCTGGTCGAGCTGGCGGCGCGCTTCGGCCTGCCGGTCGTCACGCTGGTCGACACCGCCGGCGCGTTTCCCGGCGTCCAGGCGGAGGAGCGCGGTCAGGCGGAGGCGATCGCCCGTTCGACCGAGGCATGCCTCAATGCCGGCGTGCCGGTGATCGCCGCAATCGTCGGCGAGGGCGGCTCGGGCGGTGCGGTGGCGCTGGCCGCCGGCAACCGTGTGCTGATGTTCGAACATGCCGTCTATTCGGTAATCAGTCCCGAAGGCTGTGCCGCGATCCTGTGGCGGACGTCGGACAAGGCACCGGATGCGGCGGAGGCGATGAAGATCACCGCGCAGGATCTGCGGGGCTTCGGCATCGTCGACACGATCGTGCCGGAGCCGGTCGGCGGCGCGCATCGCGATCACGAGGCGGCGATTGCGGCCCTGGGCGATGCGCTGGACGAAGCGTTGCAGGGTCTTGCCGGTATGGAAGCGGCAGCGCTGCGCACGGATCGTCGTCGCAAGTTCCTGGCCATCGGTCGGCTGTAACGCCGCGGCTCGGCGAAATGGTCGCTGGGTCGAGCTGAAATGAAAAGGGCGGCGGATCCTGAAGATCCACCGCCCCGATCGTATCAGCAACTAATCGTCGAATTAGCTGACGGTCATGTTGGTCGACACGTTGGTGAAGGTCGTCTTGAGCTTGTTGCCCAGGCCCTGCATCGCGGCGATGGCGGCAACGGCGATCAGAGCGGCGATCAGGCCGTACTCGATCGCGGTCGCGCCCTTGTTGTTCTTGATGAACTTGCGAATCGTCTGCATTCCGGTCTCCACTATCAAATCACTTCAGTCACCCGGCTGAACCGGTGACACCGGAGCAGCGGAACGGGAAATAGCGGGTGAGAGGTTGCGAAAGCTTTAAAGTTGCGGGAAATTCAGTTGGCGGACTGCACCTTCGTGCTGACATTGCCCCACAGGCTGGTGTTGGCGTTGGCGACGCCCTTCAACGACGCGATCATCGCCACGACGATCAGCGTGGCGATAAGTCCGTATTCCACGGCGGTCGCCCCGCGCGGGTCGCGGCCAAGGCGGGTCGATCCATGCCGCAGACGGCGAAGGGCAGAGCGCAGCGTCATGCCCGGTCTTTTGGCAGCAAGGCCTTAACGAATGACTGAGATCGGGGCCGATTCGGGGCTGGTCAAGGACTTACCCCTGCTGGTCGTCGCCGCGGCATTGATCGATCGGTGCGGCGACGTGCTGTTGCAGCGCCGCCCCGAGGGCAAGGCAATGGCGGGCCTATGGGAATTTCCCGGCGGCAAGGTCGAACGGGGCGAAACGCCGGAGGCGGCGCTGGTGCGCGAACTCTACGAGGAATTGGGCATCGTCGTCGCGCCGGCGGCGCTGTCGCCGTTGACCTTCGCCACTGCCGATCTTGGCGCGCGATCACTGATCCTGCTGCTCTATGGCATTAGGGGCTGGGAAGGGACGCCGCGGCCTCTGGAAGCACCCGAACTGCGATGGGTGGCGCCGGCGGCGATGCGCGCGCTCGCGATGCCGCCTGCGGACCTGCCGCTCGTCGAATACCTCGCCGGCGATTTGCAGCTGAGAGGTTGACCGGAACCGAAAAAGCCATCATCAGCCCGCCTCCACCGCATCGAGGCCCGATGGCGGAGTGGTGACGCAGAGGACTGCAAATCCTTGCACCCGGGTTCGATTCCCGGTCGGGCCTCCATCCTTGCCGAAAAGGCTAGGATTTCTGCGGCGTTAGGCGCTTTTGGTGTCTAACCTTGGATCGAGGTTAGACACTTCCCACCGCGAAAGTGCTGCCACGGCAGCGTCTGCCATGCGCTTCTGGTTGGCTTCGCGGGTGTAGAGCGCGACCTCGTCATCGTTCGTGTGGCCCGACATCGACTTCATCGTCTGGTTGCCCATGTCGAGCTCCGCCATGCGGCGCATGGTCGCCTTTCACAGGCCATGCGCGGTGCACAGTGGAAGGCCAGCTTCGTCGCACCAGTCGCGCATCCGGATGCCGAAGCCTTTCGTGCTGTAAGGGCGGCCGTGCTCCGTCAGCAGGAAGGTCAGCGCCGTCGGGTTCGGCGGCATGGCGACGATCGCCTCCAGCAGCTGGGGCGCGATGGCGATCCACAGTGTCTTGCCGGTCTTGGACTGCGTGATGCGGAAGCGACCGTCCTGGATGTGCTGGCGGCCGAGGTGGATCGAATCGACCTTCCGCTGGTCGGTCCAGAGCATGAGCTCCATCGCGAGCCGTGCCGCTGTCCCGAGCGGGTGACGTGCCCGGTATCGGGCGATTTCGTCCTCCGTCCAGGTATGGAAGCCGCGCGTGCGCTCGGACGGCGCCACCTTGATCCGGTCGGTATGCTCGACCGGGTTGTCCGCACGGATGCCGAGCTTCACCGCGAAGGCGAACATCCGCATCAATTCCTTGCGGAGCTTGCGCGCTGCCTCGATGCCGCCCCGCTGCTTGTTGCCGATGGCGGGCGCCTCGTGGCGCTCGGCGCGGCGGTGCTTGATGCCGGCAGCTATGATGTGAAGGTCACGACTGGCAATCTCGACAAGGCGTTTAACGCCGCGATCATGCACGCCGGTGCGATCACGAACGCTGCGGCCGGCAATCCGGTCGTCGGTACGGCCTCGCTCGGCTACCAGTACCGCGGCGACGACGACCAGGCGGTCGGTCAAGCGATCGCCATCCCGACGTCGGGTCTGGCGGTCATCCTCTATTACAACGGCACCGCCGACTTCACGCTGCCGGCGGGCTATACGCTCGCCCGCGACATGGGCGACGGCTGGTACTGGATCACCACCACCGCCAGCGACACCTACCACATCAAGTCTAACGACTATGGCAACACCATGATCCTCGCGATGGGCTTCACGGCCTGACGCCAGCCGAGGGTGGCCAGCCGGTCAGGCTCCGGTCATCCTCCCTCCACCAAGGAAACTAATATGACCCGTTGGTTCATCCTAGCCGCGGCGCTCTTGGCTGCGCCTGCTGCTGCACAGACTGTGTCCGGTTGTGGAACGACCGCGATCAGCAAGGCCGATGCCTCCAATCCTGCGAAGCTTGCCACGGCGGCCGATTGCTTCGGCAAGGCCAAGGTGATCGCGGCGAGTGCGGAACAGACGCGGCGCGATCGAATCACCGCCATCACGCCGGCACCGGCACCGGCACCGGCACCGGCTTCGGCACCGACGCCCGTGCCGTCCCCGGCGCCGAAGCCGCAGCCCGCCGCGGTGACGCCAATCGCGAGCAACTTCCCAGTCGCCCCGCTGATCGGGCCGGGCGCGCACAACCCCGTGCCCTCGGGCAAGCCGGACAATGTCGGCGCCTTTCGGTTCATCTGCACCGCCGGGCAGCTGAACTATGACGATCCAATCCTGTATCCGGGCGTCAAGGGAGGGTCGCCGCACCTCCACCAGTGGTATGGCAACCTCGATGGCAACTGGGCCTCGACCTACGCCAGCCTGCGCACGAGCGGCGAGAGCACCTGCTCGAACAAGCTGAACCGCTCGGCCTATTGGGTTCCGGCATTGATGAACGCGGCCGGCAAGGTGATCGTCCCCGACTACATGTCGATCTACTACAAGCGCTTGCCTGATGGCGACCCGCAGTGCCTGAAAGAGTCGGCGAAGGGCTGCGTCGGTCTGCCGACTGGCCTGCGTATCGTTTCCGGCTACGACATGAAGCGGATGGGCCAGCCGCAACCCGAGAACGCCACCTACACGCATCGCTGCATCACCGACGGCAAACCGCAGATCGAGCGCGCCACACTCGCCGAGGCGATCGCCGATTGCGGCGGTGCCGGTCAGATCATGTCGGCGGTCAACTTTGGCGCCTGCTGGAACGGCGACCTCGACAGCGCCGATCACCGCTCGCACGTCACCCAGGCCAAATACGTCGGCGAGGCGTATCCGCAGTGCCCGGCCGACCATCCCTATTTGATCCCGCAGCTGCGCCAGCAGCTGGCCTATACGATCACGGCTGGTGATGGTGACGTGTGGTTCTCCTCCGACCGCATGAACGGCATGACCATGCCCGGCGGCTCGACCTTCCATGCGGACTATATGGAAGCGTGGGACCCGGCTACACGGGCCACGTGGGAAAACCGCTGCATCGGCCAGCTGCTGAACTGCTCAGATGGCGAGCTTGGCGATGGCCCGATGCTGAAGCGCGGGCCGCTGACTTATTCAGCGGTGCAGCGACTGATCGACG
>JAEWJQ010000262.1 GCA_023386515.1 Pseudomonadota bacterium
CGGTTTAGGAAACCGTCGCTCTATCCGGCTGAGCTACGGGGGCAGCGGCAGCGTTCCTAGTTTTTCACGCCCGACCGGTCAATCAGTTCGCCGCCTCCGGCGGGATCACTGGAAAGGGCAGCGGCGCCACCGGCACGCCGTCGTCGACCAGCGCCTTGGCCTCGGCGAGTGTCGCCTGACCGTGGATCGCTGCATGCCGCTCCTCGCCGTCGTGCATCGCCCGGGCGCGGGTGGCGAAGTCGTTGCCGACCCATTGCGAGTCCGCCAGCGCGCGGGTCTGCGCCGCCGCCAGTTCCTGCAGTGCCGCCTTGATCGACGCGGGCGGCGTGTCGGCGCGCTGGTTGCCCTTTGCCGGCAAATGGGGCGCCATCACTGCCTTGTCGA
The DNA here is from genome assembly GCA_023386515.1 of Pseudomonadota bacterium. The sequence continues at coordinate 385 of JAEWJQ010000262.1, forward strand.
TCTGCGTGTCGGCACAGAGCGGGCAGGCGATCTGACCGGCGTCGCGCTGCGTGGCAAAGGCCTCGCTCGATCCGAACCACGCTTCGAAGACGTGGCCGCCGCCGCAGCGCAGGTCGAAGACGATCATGCCACGACCGGCGTCGGGATAGGCCGGCGATGCGCCAGCACCGGCACGCGCGACCGCGCCGCCGTCACCAGCTCTGGCTCGATCGCGGCGAAGCCGACGCCCACCGTGTCGCCCATGTCGAGCAGCACTTCACCCCATGGATCGACGACAAGGCTGTGGCCATAGGTCGCGCGGCCATCGGCATGCTGGCCGGTCTGCGCCGCCGCCACCACGAAACAGCCGTTCTCGATCGCGCGGGCGCGCAGCAACGTATGCCAATGGGCCGCTCCGGTCGGCCGCGTGAAGGCCGCCGGCACGGCCAGCACCGTGGCACCGCTTTCCGCCAGCGTCGCATAGAGGGCGGCGAACCGCAGGTCGTAGCAGATCGTCGGACCGAGCGCGCCGAGCGGCGTGTCGACCACCACCGCACCTTCGCCGGCCGCATAGGCCGCCGATTCCCGCCACGATTCCCCGGTCGGCAGGTCGACGTCGAACAGATGCAATTTGTCGTAGCGCGCGCGGATCGTGCCGGCGGGATCGATGACGAAGCCGCGATTGGCCAACCGTCTGTCCGCGCGTCGGATCGCCAGCGAGCCGAGATGGACCCACACGCCATGGTCCTTCGCCGCCGCGCGGACCGCGGCGAGCACCGGGTCCTCCGCTTCGACCCGGATCGAGGCAGCAGCGCGCTGCCGATCGCGATCGATCAGGCCCGACATCTCCGGCGTGAACAGCATCGCCGCACCGCCCGCCGCCGCCTCGCGCACCGCATCGATAAGGGTCGCGGCATTGACGACGGGATCGATCCCGCTCGTCATCTGCAGCAGCGCCGCCTTCATGCGGCGAGCAGCGGGTCGAGCCCTCCGCGCGCGTTCAGCGCCGCCAGATCGTCGGAGCCGCCGATATGGCGGCCATCGATGAACACCTGGGGCACGGTCGTGCGGCCATCCGCGCGTTCGATCATCTCGCCCCGCTTCGGCCCGCCCAGCGTGATGTCATATTCGACCGGCTCCACGCCCTTCGACGCGAGCAGGCGCATCGCCCGGCTGCAATAGGGACAGAATGCCTTGGTGTAGATTTCTACCTTTGCCATGGGCAGGAGGTGTGGACTGGCGCGCGGCTTGTCAATCGTCGCCGTCTCCCAGCACCCGCGCCCAGCAGAGGATGGTCACCGACGCCGCGCCGGCGCGGAGCAGCATCGCCGTGCAGGCATCGGCCGTGGCGCCACTGGTATAGACATCGTCGACCAGCCCTAGGGCCCGCCCCGCGACCCGCGTCCGATCCGGAACGGCAAAGGCGCCGGCCACCGTCTTCGCCCGCTCCCGCGCGCCGAGACCGCGCAGCGCCGGCGTCGCATGCCTTCGGATCAGAGCCAGCGGATCGTGTGCGATCCCCGTGCGCCGGGCCAGTGCGGCTGCGATCAACGCGGCCTGGTTGTAACCGCGGGTCCACAGCCGCCAGCGATGCAGCGGCACGGGGATCAGCAGCTCGATCTCGGCCGGCACGATCGCGCGCATCCGCTCCGCCATCGTGGCGGCGATGCCGATACGGCCGCCGTATTTCAGCTTCAGCGCCAGTGACCGGGCGATCGCACCATAAGCGACGGCCGCCCGCACCCCGGTATGACGCGGCGGCTCCGCCGTGCAGCGCGCGCAGCATGTCCCCTCGCCACGGTCGAACGCGAACGGCCGATTGCAGGCGGCGCACCATGGCGGCGCGATCAGTCGCAAGTCGCTCCAGCATGATGCGCAGAAGCGATGATCGGCCGCCACCGGCACCCCGCAACCGGGACAGCGCGGCGGCAGCACCAGCGCTACCGCCCCCCTGCCCAAGCCTGCCGCCACCGACCCGATGCCCATGATCAGTGCTTGTCGCCCGCGCCGCGACGCGGCACAAGCCGCCGCGTGAGTGCCACTGAGATCTTCGATCGCACGGCGCGCCGGCTGCGCCGCGACCGTGCCGCGGCGGGCGACCCCGCCGCCCACGCCTTCCTCCGCGATGTCATGGTCGAGGGGCTGCTGGAGCGGCTCGCGGCGGTGAAGCGGCCGTTCGCCGAGGCACTGGATATCGGCGCAAGCGACCAGAGCCTGACCGTCCCCGGTGCGCGCATGGCGCGGATCGATGCCGGCGCCCGTTTCGCCCGCGTGACGGGCGGCATTCAGGGCGACGAGGACCGCCTTCCCTTCGCCTCGGCCAGCTTCGACTGCGTAGTCAGTGCCGGCGTGCTCGACCAGGTCAACGACCTCCCCGGCGCGCTGACGCTGATCCGACGTGCGTTGCGGCCGGACGGCCTGTTCCTCGGCGCGTTTCTGGGGGCGGGCAGCCTACCGGCGTTGCGCGCCGCTCTGCGCACGGCCGAGGGCGAGCGGCCGGCGGCGCGGCTGCATCCGCAGATCGACGTCCGGTCGGCGGGCGATCTGCTCGTCCGCGCCGGCTTCACCCTGCCCGTTGCCGACATCGAGACGCTGGACGTGCGTTATGCCAACCTCGGCCGACTGCTCGACGATCTGCGCGGCATGGCGGCATCCAACCTGCTCGCCAGCCGGACGGCGCTGTCTCGTGAGACGTTGGCGCGTACCGCCGCTGCCTTCGCCGACGCCGCCGGCCCGGACGGCCGCACCACCGAACGGTTCTCGATCATCTTCCTGACCGGCTGGGCACCGGACGCCTCGCAGCCCCAGCCCGCCCGTCGTGGCAGCGGCACCGCCTCGCTGGCCAAAGCTCTCGCGCCGAAACCCGATACGGCCTAACGGCAGGTCGGCGACCCGTTTACGGCCTTCAGCGGATCACACCATTGGCATCGCGCGCAAGAATCCGGCCCATTGCCTCGAAAAGCGCGTCCATCGCCACCGGCTTGAACAGCACCTCGTCCGCGCCCGCCTCCAGGCAGCGCTCGCGCAGGTCGAGCGCCGTGTCGGCGGTGATCACGATGATCGGCACATTCGCCTTGGCGTCCTCGCGCCCCCGGATGTGGCGGATCGCGGTCAGCCCATCCATGCCCGGCATGCGCAGGTCGATCAACAGCATGTCGTACGTGCCGGCGTCGACCTTGCCGAGCCCCTGCTCCGCATTTTCCGCCTCGTCCATCGCCGCCCCGGCCACGTCGAGCATGTCGCGCACGACCCGGCGGTTCATCCGGTCGTCCTCGATGAACAGGATGTTCATGGCCGTCGGGAAATCCCGAAGTGAAAGTCTGCACGGGGCATGAACGCGCCTCTACGCTTCATGCCGCCTGGGACACAAGCGGCTGATCGCCGATACCGTACAAAGCGGCAATTAAATCGGTGCCGGACACCGGTTTAGCGATAGCGAGCGCACCCGCCGGCGCTGCCTGACCGGCTGGCAACAGCACGGCGACGGGCCGGTTTCCCGCAGCCGCGCTGAGCGCCGAGAATGCCGCGACATCGTCACCGATCGCCGAGGCATCGACGACGATCCGCCCCACCGCCTCTCCGGCGCAGCATGCGGCCGCCTCCGCGACACTGGCGACCGTCCGAACCTCCTCGACCAGCGGCGACAAGACCGCCTTCAGCATGTTGCGCGTGATCGGATTGCGATCAACGATCAGCAATGCCGCGCCGCCCCCTGCCGGCGCCCGCTCCTTGATGTCCGGTGCGCGTACGAGCGGCAGATCGACGGTGAACCGCGACCCGCGACCCAGCTTGCTTTCGACCCGCACATCGCCCCCCATTGCGCGCGCCAGATTGCGCGAAATCGACAGACCGAGCCCGGTACCTCCGAACTGGCGGGTCGTGCTGGCGTCCGCCTGGCGGAAGGATTCGAAAATCTCCTCCATCTTGTCCGCCGCGATCCCCACGCCGGTATCGGCGACTGCGATATGCAACCGGTCGCCGACCGCAGCGACCTGCAGCGTCACCTGGCCGGTGGCGGTGAATTTGAGGGCATTGGCCGTCAGGTTGAACACGATCTGCCGCAATCGCGTCACGTCACCGACGATCCGCTTCGGACTGTCGTGAAGGTCGCGGACGAAGGCGATGCCCTTGGCCCGGGCCTGCTCCTCCCACATCCGGCTCGCCTCGATCAGCATGGCGCACAGGTCGAATGGCGCCGCCTCGATTGTGAGATTGCCGGTCTCCATCTTGGCGACGTCCAGGATGTCGTCGACCAATGCGCGCATCGTCGTACCGGCGCTGTGCACCACGCCGATCCGATCGCGGATTGCGCCGTCCAAGGCGGGATCGGCCAGCATCACCTGCGTCATGCCGAGGATGCCGTTCAGCGGCGTGCGGATTTCGTGGCTGGTGGTGGCGAGGAATTCGGTCTTCGCCGCCAGCGCCTTGCCCAAAGCCGCGTTGGTGACGGCGAGATCATCGTTGGCGGCACGCACCTGGTTGCGGCTGCGGCGGATGGTGAACAGGCCGATGCCGAGTAATGCGATGACGATCGCGGTCGCGCCAGCCGCGACGAAGAAGATCGTCCGCTGCGTCTTCGCCCGCGCCTGTTCGTAGGCGACGCTGCGGCGAGCCTCGTCGCGCTGCAGATTGGCGATGCGCAATTCCTGATTGGCGAAGTCGAATCGCGCCGCCATCAGCGCCGCATTGGTCGACCGCGCCAGATCGGTCGCCTCGTCGTCCAGCCGCTTCCAGGCAGCCAGATGCGCCAGCGCCAGATCGTCGCGCCCGACCGCACGGTAAATGTCATAGGCGGTCTTCAGCGCGGGCCGGTCCACCACCGTCGCCTTGCTGAGGTCCTGCCC
>JAEWJQ010000268.1 GCA_023386515.1 Pseudomonadota bacterium
GGCCGCCGAGGTCGTAGCCGGCGGCGCGCGCCTGCTGGACCAGCACCTCGGGATCGCGCCCGGCCTTGGCGGCGGCAAGCGCCCATAGGTTGCAACTGCGCGTCCCCGACCGGCAATAGGCGAGCACCGGGCCATCGGCCGCAACCAGCGTCGCCGCCATCGCGTCGAGCTGCGGGTGCGAGAAACCGGCATGGGTCACCGGAATCGCCGTATAGGCCAGGCCCTGCGCTTCGGCAGCGGCGCGGATCGCCTCGCCCGACGGCTGACCCGCCTCTTCCTCATCGGGACGGTTGTTGACGATCGCGACGAAACCGGCCGCCTTGATCGCGGCGAGGTCGTGCGGGGCGATCTGTGGCGCCACGCTGATGCGGTCGTTGATGGTGCGGATGTCGGCCATGCGAGCGCTTTACGCGATCGGTCGAGTGCCGTCAGCCCAAATTGGATGAACCGTTAAGCGATTCGACAGGACTGTCACGCCGCGTCGCGGATCACCTCCAGAAACGCCTCGCCATAGGCGTCGAGCTTGCGCGCGCCGATGCCCGACAGCAACGCCAGGGCGGCGCGACTCGCGGGTCGCTGCGCCGCCATGTCGCGGAGTACCGAATCGTGGAAGATGACATAGGGCGGCACCCCCGCTTCCTTGGCGAGATCGCGCCGGCGGGCGCGCAGCGCCTCGAACAGCGGATGGTCCGCGGGATTGGCGGTGGCCGGCGCCTCGCCGCGCTTGCGCGAGCGGACCCGCTTGGGCGGCACGACCAGCGACAGCCGCTCGCCGCCCTTGAGCAGCCCGCGCGCGCCGGGACCGAATTCCAGGCCGCCGTGCGCATTGGTGCGCAACGCGTCGCGGAGCAGCAAAGCGCGGTGCACCGGCTTGAGCAGCGCCGCTTCCTCACCGTCGACGATGCCCCAGACCGACAGCGCCTCGTGCCCGTTCATCAGGCTGCGCTCGGTCGACTGGCCGAGCAGCACCTGTTCGATATAGCCGGCGCCGAACATCTGGCCGGTACGGAACACCGCCGACAGGAATTTCTGGGCGGTCTCCGTGGCATCGACGGCATCCGGCGAACCCAGGCAATTGTCGCAATTGCCGCAATCCTCGCTACGCTCCTCGCCGAAATGCTTCAGCAGGATGCGCCGGCGGCAGCCGGCCGTCTCGACCAACGCCCCCAGCGCCGCGAGCCGCGTGCGCTCGCCGGCCTGCCGCTCCGGTTCGACCTCGCCGATCCGCTGGCGGGCCCGGGCGAAATCCTCCGCCCCCCAGAACAGATGGGCGACCGCGGGATCGCCGTCGCGCCCCGCCCGGCCCGTTTCCTGATAATAGGCCTCGATCGACTTGGGCAGGCCGGCATGCGCAACGAAGCGGACGTCGGGCTTGTCGATGCCCATGCCGAAGGCGACCGTGGCGCAGATCACCATATCCTCCGACGCGACGAAATCGGCCTGGTTCCTGGCGCGGATGTGCGGTTCGAGCCCGGCGTGATAGGCGCGCGTCGGGCGGCCGGTGCGGCCCAGCGCCTCCGCCAGCTTCTCGGTCGCGGCGCGGGTCTGGGCGTAGACGATGCCGGGGCCGGGTGTCGCCGCGATCAGATCGGCGATCTGCTTGTTGGTGTTCGCCTTGGGGGTGATATTGTAGCGGATGTTGGGCCGGTCGAAGCCGCTGACGATCAGCCCGTCGCGGGGGATGCCGAGCTGCTGCAGAATGTCGGCGCGGGTATGCGCGTCGGCGGTCGCGGTCAGCGCCAGCCGCGGCACGTCGGGGAACGCATCCATCAGCGGTTCGAGCAGGCGGTAATCGGGACGGAAGTCGTGGCCCCATTCGCTGACGCAATGCGCCTCGTCGATCGCGAACAGGCTGAGCTTCGCCTGGCCCAGTAACTCGCGGAAATGACCGGACGATGCGCGTTCCGGCGCCACATAGAGCAGGTCGAGATCGCCGGCGCGGAAGCGCGCGATGGTGTCGGCACGATTGTCGTCGGCGCTGGTCAGCGTCCCGGCGCGGATGCCGACCGCCTGTGCGCTGCGCAATTGGTCGTGCATCAGCGCGATCAACGGGCTGACCACCACGCACGTGCCCTCCAGCATCACCGACGGCAATTGGTAGCAGAGCGACTTGCCCGCGCCGGTCGGCATCACGCCCAGCGTCCGTTCGCCGGCCAGCACGCGGCTGACCACGGCGTCCTGCACCCCTCGGAAAGCGGGAAAACCGAAGACGCGTTGCAGGGTGGGGAGGGGATCCATCGCGCGCGATATAGAGACGGGGTCGGGCAGGCGGAAGCGCCCCGTCCAGGGTGCCGGATCGAGGCGCGAGACGAAAAAGGCGGCCCGGTGCCAGCACACCGGACCGCCAGGTGACGCCTAGGGAGCTATCCAGGCGTGTCCGGGAAAAGAATCAGAGCGCGTTGCCGGTCGCCCCGTTGCCGGCGGCGGGTGCGCCGTCGACCGGCGTCAGGGCATTGTCGGCCGGCGCGTCGAGATTGCCGGCGCCGATCGCGTCATAACTGTTGTCCGACACGCCCTCGTCGTTGAGGGTCAGCGTCTCGTCGGCAGCGGCGCTGTTGTTGGCGACGTCCTGCTTATGACAGGCCGACAGGCCGAGCGCGGCAGCGGCGACGAGCGGCAGGGCGATACGGAATTTCATTTAGGCTTCTCCATGGTGAAAATGTGCCCCGCGCACGGTCGCGCCGAGCAGGGTGAAAAAGGCGCGGCTGGCGGGCGAGCGCGCGACGTCCCATTCGGGATGCCATTGCACGCCGAGCACCGCGCCGCCGCAGGGCGAGGCGGATACCGCCTCGACCAGCCCGTCGTCGGCGCCCGTCGCCTCGATGGACAGGCCGCCGCCGAGTCGGTCGATCCCCTGTTGATGCACCGAATTGACGCGCAGGCGGGTCGCCCCCGTCGCATCGGCAAGACAGCCCGCCGTGGCCAGATCGACGTCATGGCCGTGGCCGAACAATGCTGCGTAATCGCCGTCCCACGAGCCGGCATGATGCCGCGCCGTCGGCGCCAGCGAGCCGCCGAACAGCACGTTGATCTCCTGCAGGCCGCGACAGATGCCGAACACCGGCTTGCCGGCCTCGATCATCCGGTCGGCCAGGGTCAGCGCCACCGCGTCGCGGCCGGGATCGCTGCGCGCATCGTCGGCCAGCGCCGGTCCGCCATAATGCGACGGCGCGACATGCGAGCGCGAGCCGGTCAGCAGCAGCCCGTCGAGGATCGCGGCAAGCGCGTCGGCGTCCACCGCCTCGGGTAGCGCCGGCACCAGCAGCACGTTGGCGTCCGCCAGATCGGCGAGCGGCCGGACGAAGCGACTCGCTACGGTCTGCACCGGGCGATCGACGTCCTCGTTGCAGCACAGGATGCCGATCAGGGGCTTGGCGCGCCGGCCCATCACGCCCCCGCCAGTTCGTCGCGCAGCGCGTGAGCGGCACCGGCGGGCAGGACATGAGCTTCCGGCTGGGTCACCACCGCGCCGGCGGGCACGTCGGACAAGAGCCAGACATTGCCGCCGATCGTCGCGCCGGCGCCGATCGTGACCCGGCCGAGGATCGTCGCGCCCGCATAGACGACGACATCGTCGCCGACGATCGGATGGCGGGCGAAACGGGTGCGCGGCCCATCGCTGGCCAGGCCGAGCGGGGTGCGCGCTCCAAGCGTGACATGCTGGTAGAGCCGCACCCGGGCGCCGATGATCGCGGTCTCGCCGATCACCACGCCGGTGCCGTGATCGATGAAGAAACGTTCGCCGATCGTCGCGCCGGGGTGGATGTCGATGCCGGTACGCGCGTTGGCGAGTTCGGAGATCAGCCGCGCGACGATCGGCGCGCCGAGATCATGCAGCGGATGCGCCAGCCGGTGGTGCAGGCTGGCGATCGCACCGGGATAGCAGAGCAGGATTTCGTCGGTGCTGCGTGCCGCCGGGTCGCCGACGAAGGCGGCGGCGATGTCGCTGTCGACCAGCCGGCGGATGTCGCCGAGCTGCGCCGCGAACAGGCGCACGATCGTCGCGGGCTGGTCCGGGTCGAACAGCGCCTGCGACTCCGCCTGCCAATAGGCGAGTTCGTGCGCAATCTCCCGCTCCAGTTCGGCAAAGGCGGCGGTGATCCGCGCCGCGACGAAGCGGTCCTCTTCCGCCGGGCTGCCGCGCAGCTGGCCGAGGCGGCGCGGATAGAGCGCTTCCGACAGCAAGGTGACGACGCGCTCGATCGCGCCGAGGGAGGGGAAGGCGGCTTGGCCGCGCGCCTCGGGCTGGGTCGCTCGCCATGCCTGGCGCTCCGCCGCCAGCGCGGCGACCGCGTCGCTGATCGACGCGCCGGCCAGCGAAGCACGGGAGGGCAGAGGAAGCGAGTTCGCCATGCCGCGGGAGGTTATCCCATCGGAATAGTGGGAATAGGAAGAAAAGCTTTATCGAGGTGAAGCGCGACTCGATGACCGGACGGTCAGGCGGCGGTCGGCGGCGCGTCATGCGGGGTGGCGGGATCCTCGCCGAGCACCACCGCCAGACTGCCCAGGATGATCAGCACGCCGCCGCCGGCGAGTGCGGCGGTGAGCCGGTCGCCGAACAGCGCGACGCCAAGGATCGCGCCCATCAACGGCTCGATGTTGATGAACACGCCGGCACTGGCGCTGCCGACGCGCGACGATCCGAACTGCCAGGCGGCGGTGGCGAGGGTGGTGGCGAGCAGGCCCTGGCCGACGATCCCCGCCCAGGCGGCGGCGCTCAGGTCGAATCGAGGCACGCCATGCATGACCAGCGACACCGGCAGCACGGTC
>JAEWJQ010000310.1 GCA_023386515.1 Pseudomonadota bacterium
CGCGTCGACGTCGCCGACCGCGGCCATGACATCGGCGACGGCGACGTCGTCATCGCCGCGATCACCAAGCTCGGCGGTGACGCGGCCAAGATCAACCCGCAGGTCCCCGTCCACCTCGTCATCGACCATAGCGTCATGGTCGACGAATTCGGCACGCCCAAGGCGTTCGAGGACAATGTCGACCTTGAATATCAGCGCAACGGCGAGCGCTACGAATTCCTGAAATGGGGGTCGAAGGCGCTCAACAACTTCCAGGTCGTGCCGCCGGGCACCGGCATCTGCCACCAGGTGAACCTGGAATATGTCAGCCAGGCGATCTGGTCGTCGACCGAGAGTGGCGACTTCGCCAACGGCACCTCGGCGATCGCCTATCCCGATACGCTGGTCGGCACCGACAGCCACACGACGATGGTCAACGGCCTGGGCGTGCTCGGCTGGGGCGTCGGCGGCATCGAGGCGGAAGCGGCCATGCTCGGCCAGCCGGTGTCGATGCTGATCCCCGAAGTCGTCGGCTTCAAGCTGACCGGCGCGCTGAAGGAAGGCATCACCGCCACCGACCTGGTGCTCACCGTCACCCAGATGCTGCGCGCCAAGGGCGTCGTCGGCCGCTTCGTCGAATTCTACGGTCCGGGCCTGTCGTCGATGCCGCTCGCCGCCCGCGCGACGCTCGCCAACATGGCGCCGGAATATGGCGCCACCTGCGGCTTCTTCCCGATCGACGACAAGACGATCGAATACATGCGCCTGACCGCGCGTCCGGAAGAGACGATCGCGCTGACCGAGGCCTATGCCAAGGCGAACGGCTTCTGGCGCCACGACGATGCCGCCGATCCGGTGTTCACCGACACGCTGGAGCTCGACATGGGCACCGTCACCGCATCGCTCGCCGGCCCGAAGCGTCCGCAGGATCGCGTCAGCCTGACCAAGGTCGACGAGGTGTTCAACGGCGACCTCGCCAAGCTGTACCACAAGGATCGCGCCACCCGCGTCGACGTCGCCGACCGCGGCCATGACATCGGCGACGGCGACGTCGTCATCGCCGCGATCACCAGCTGCACCAACACGTCGAACCCGTCGGTGCTGGTCGCCGCCGGCCTCGTCGCGCGCAAGGCGAACGCGCTCGGCCTGAAGCCCAAGCCCTGGGTCAAGACCAGCCTCGCGCCGGGCTCGCAGGTCGTCACCGACTATCTCAACAAGGCCGGCCTGACGCAGGACCTCGACGCGATCGGCTTCAACCTGGTCGGCGATGGCTGCACCACCTGCATCGGCAACTCCGGCCCGCTGCCGGGGCCGATCTCGGCCGCGATCAACGAGAACGATCTCGTCGCCGCCTCCGTCCTGTCGGGCAACCGCAACTTCGAAGGCCGCGTCTCGCCGGACGTGCGCGCCAACTTCCTCGCCTCGCCGCCGCTGGTCGTCGCCTATGCGCTGAAGGGCACGGTGACGCAGGACATGGTCGAGACGCCGCTCGGCCAGGGCAAGGACGGTCAGGACGTGTTCCTGAAGGACGTCTGGCCGTCGAACCAGGAGGTCGCCGAGGTGATGGCGGCGAACATCGACGACGAGATGTTCCGCAGCCGCTACGGCAACGTCTATGCCGGCGACGAGAAATGGCGCCAGATCGACGTCACCGGCTCGGCGACCTACAGCTGGCCGACCGGATCGACCTATGTCGCCAACCCGCCGTATTTCGAGGGCATGGAGATGACCCCCAAGCCGGTCACCGACATCATCGAGGCCAAGCCGCTGGCGATCCTGGGCGACTCGATCACCACCGATCACATCAGCCCGGCCGGCTCGATCAAGGCCGACAGCCCCGCCGGCCAGTGGCTGACCGAGCGTCAGGTCGCGCGGAAGGACTTCAACAGCTATGGCGCGCGCCGCGGCAACGACCATGTCATGGTCCGCGGCACCTTCGCCAACATCCGCATCAAGAACGAGATGGTGCCGGGCGTCGAAGGCGGCATGACGCAATATGACGGCGAGGTGATGCCGATCTACGACGCGGCGATGCGCCACAAGGCGGACGGCACGCCGCTCGTCGTCGTCGCCGGCAAGGAATATGGCACCGGCTCGTCGCGCGACTGGGCGGCGAAGGGCACGAATCTGCTCGGCGTCCGCGCGGTCATCACCGAAAGCTTCGAGCGTATCCACCGGTCGAACCTGGTCGGCATGGGCGTGCTGCCGCTGCAGTTCGCCGATGGCGTCACCCGCCAGACGCTGAACCTGGACGGCACGGAGACGTTCACCATCACCGGCGTCGCCAATCTGCGGCCGCGCCAGACGGTCGAAGTGACGCTGAAGCGCGCCGACGGCAGCACCGAGACGTTCGAGACGCGCTGCCGCATCGATACCGTCAACGAGCTCGAATATTTCCTCAACGGCGGCATCCTGCAGTACGTGCTGCGCAAGCTCGCCGCCTGATCCCATCGCGGATGACGAACAGGGGGAGGTGCCGCGAGGCGCCTCCCCTTTTTTGTGACAGCAGAGCTGACGGCGGCTCCCGCCTGGAATGACAAGCGATGCCCACGCGCAACACTCCGTTACAATCACGCATCACCCCATTCACAACTCTTGTGCACCGCGGCATGGGCTGCCATCGTGATCGCAGGTTGGTCACAAGCCACGCGCGCGGTCGCCTGACCGGGAACAGACGCGGGCAGCCATCCTGGCAGGCGGGGACATCGACCTTCTTCGACTCGAAAGGGACACGATGCGCTTCACCCATATCTTGCTCGCCGGCCTTGCGCTGACGGCAGCCGCGCCGGCCTTGGCGCAGGACGAAACCGCGCCGCCGCCGGCGCTGAAGCTGTCCGGCGGTACGACGCTGATCAGCGACTATCGCTTCCGCGGCGTCACCCAGTCCGACAGCGATCCCGCGTTGCAGACGACGCTCAGCCTGACGCACAAATCGGGCTTCTACGTCGGCACCTTCCTGTCGACGATCGACGGTTCGGGGCGCACGCCCGCGCTGACCGGCTATGGCCGGGCGGAGATCGACCTGTACGGCGGCTTCACCAAGAGCCTGAAGAGCGGCCTCGGCGTCGACGTCGGCCTGCTCTATTACGACTATGACGGCCACAACAACGGCCAGCGGACCAACTTCTTCGAGCCCTATGCTGCGGTGACCTACACGCTCGGGCCGCTATCGACCAAGGCGGGCGCCGCCTATGCCTGGGGCGGTCAGAGCGGCCTTCAGGGCTTCGACGTCAAGGGCGGCAACGACGACAACATCTACGTCTACGGAGAGGCCGCAGCGGCGATCCCGACGACGCCGATCACGCTCAAGGGGCATCTCGGCTATTCGAAGGGCTCGCTCGGCTCGCTGAACGCGCCCGGCAGCAACGACGACACCTATCTGGACTGGGCGGCGACGGCCGAAGCGGTCGGCGGCCCGTTCAAGGTCGGCGTCAGCTACGTCGACACCGACATCAGCAACCAGAATCGCTTCGCGCAACGGTTGGGCCGCGGCTCGACCGTACTCGCCTATATCGGCACGACCTTCTGACAATTGTCTAGCCCCTCCCCTTTAGGGGAGGGGTTGGGGGTGGGGG
>JAEWJQ010000131.1 GCA_023386515.1 Pseudomonadota bacterium
ATTGCTTCGCTGCGCTCGCAATGACGCGCAGAGGGGGCGCGGCGTCCGGCTTACTGTCGCGTCAGGTCGCGCCCGACGATCATTCGCATCACCTGGTTCGTCCCCTCGAGGATCGAATGGACACGCAGGTCGCGCCAGAAGCGCTCGATCGGATAATCCTTCAGATAACCGTAGCCGCCGAGCAGCTGCAGCGCACGGTCGACGATCGCTGAGCCACTGTCCGTCGCCAGCCGCTTCGCCATCGCCGAGAAGCGCGACTTGTCGGGCGCATCCGCGCCGACCTTCGCGGCCGCCAGATAGAGCAGCGCCCGCGCCGCCTCCAGATCGGTCGCCATATCCGCGAGCATGAACTGGGTGTTCTGGAAGTCGGCGATCGGCTGGCCGAATTGCTGGCGTTCCCGGGTGTAGCGGATCGACTCGTCGAGGCAGCGCTGCGCCCCGCCCAGCGAGCAGGCGCCGATGTTGAGCCGGCCGCCGTCCAGCCCCGCCATCGCGATGCGGAAGCCCTCGCCCTCGCCGCCGACCAGATTGGCGACGGGTACGCGGCAATCCTCGAAGATCACCTGCGCGGTCGGACTGGCGTTCCAGCCGAGCTTCTTCTCTGGCGCACCGAAGGACAGGCCGGGCGTGCCCTTCTCGACGACGATCGCGCTGATCCCGCGGCTCTTTTCCTCACCAGTCCGGACCATGCACACATAAAGGTCGTTGTAGCCCGCGCCGGAGATGAACTGCTTCGTGCCGTTCAGCACATAAACGTCACCGTCGCGCCGTGCGGTCGTCTTGAGCGCCGCGGCGTCGGAGCCCGAGCCCGGTTCGGTCAGGCAATAGCTGCCGATCGTCTCCATCGTGACGAGGCCGGGCAGGTAGCGCTGCTTGAGGTCCGTCGACCCGAAACGGTCGATCATCCACGCCGCCATATTGTGGATCGAGATGAACGCGCTGGTCGCCGGACAGCCATAGGCCATCGCTTCCATCACCAGCGCCGCCTCGAGCCGGCCGAGAGCGATGCCGCCCGATTCTTCGCTGACGTAGATCGCGCCGAAGCCGAGCTCGCCCGCCGCCTTCCAGACGTCGACGGGATAATGGTGCTTCTCGTCCCATTCACCGGCGAACGGCGTGATCCGGTCGGCGGTGAAGCGGCGCGCGAGCTCCTGGATCTCGCGCTGATCATCGGTGAGGTCGAACTGGTTCGTCATGCCGGGCACTTCTGGTAGCGGTTGGAGCCGGCGCGGTCCGCCGGGCCGGTGGTTTCGCGGATCAGCGTCCGGCCGTCGCCTTCCAGCGTCAGCACGGTCGGTTCGGACCAGGTCATGCCCTCGCCGCTCATCGGCAGGTCGAAGGCGATGCGGTTGCGCCCCGTCGTGCGAATCCTGGCGGCATCGCCGCGCGATTCGTAGAAGGACAAATGGTTGCCGGCGATCGTCAGCAGTCCCTTGTTGTCCGCGCGTTTCGGGTCGCAATCGTTGGCGACCATGCCCCAGCGCCCCTGAAAGGCGGCGGGGATGGCGGCGATCGGGCTGGGCGACGGCGGCGTGATCGGCACCATCATGTTCTGCGGATCGTCGGTCAGGTTGGCGGGCACCTGTTCCTGGATCGTCGCGGCCTGCTGGCTGTTGTTGCCGGCGCCTTCCTTGCCGCCACCACCACAGGCGGCGAGCGGCAGGGCGAGGGCGGCGAGGACAAGGCTGCGCATGATCGTTACCCCATCGTCGGAATGACGAAGGCGTCCTGGATGCGGCTCGGGCCGCCATCCTCGCTGCCGCCGGGCAGGGCGGAGCCATCGGGCCAGCGCTGCGTCACCGTCTTGACCTTGGTCCAGAAACGGACGCCCTCGGTGCCGTGTTGGTTGACGTCGCCGAAGGCACTGCGCTTCCAGCCGCCGAAGGTGTGATAGGCGACCGGCACCGGGATCGGCACGTTGATACCGACCATGCCGACATTGACGCGCGCCGCGAACTCACGCGCGGCATGGCCGTTGCGCGTGAAGATCGCGACGCCATTGCCATATTGATGCTCGCTCGGCAGGCGCACCGCCGTTTCGAAATCGGGCGCGCGGACGATCTGCAAGACCGGGCCGAAGATCTCCTCTTGGTACGACTGCATCTGCGGCGTGACGCGATCGAGCAGGGTCGGGCCGACGAAGAAGCCCTGCTCATGCCCCTGCAGCGTGAAACCACGGCCGTCGACGACCAGCTCCGCGCCCTCATCGACCGCGGTGCCGATCCAGTTCTCGACCCGCTGCTTGTGCGCGGCGTTGACCACCGGGCCGTAATGGGCCTCCGCATCGGTCGACACGCCGACGCGTAAGGCCCGGATCGCGGGCACCAGTTTGTCGCGCAGGCGGTCGGCGGTCTGCTCGCCGACCGGCACCACCACCGGCAATGCCATGCAGCGCTCGCCCGCCGAGCCGAAGGCCGCGCCGGCAAGGTCCGCGACGACCTGGTCGAGGTCGGCGTCGGGCATGACGATGCCGTGGTTCTTGGCGCCGCCCATCGCCTGGACGCGCTTGCCCGCCTCGACGCCGCGGCGGTAGACGTAATGGGCGATGTCGGACGAACCGACGAAGCTGACGGCGCTGATCGCCGGGTGATCGAGGATCGCGTCGACCATCTCCTTGTCGCCGTGGACGACCTGCAGGATGCCCTCCGGTGCGCCGGCCTCCAGCATCAGTTCGGCGAGGCGGACCGGCACGCTCGGATCGCGCTCCGACGGCTTGAGGATGAACGCGTTGCCGCAGGCGATGGCGACGCCGAACATCCACATCGGGATCATCGCCGGGAAGTTGAACGGGGTGATGCCCGCGCCGATACCGAGCGGCTGACGCATCGAATAGACGTCGATGCCAGGGCCGGCGCCCTGCGTATATTCGCCCTTCAGCACGTGCGGGATACCGCAAGCAAACTCGATCACCTCCAGCCCGCGCTGGATGTCGCCCTTGGCGTCGGCGATCACCTTGCCGTGTTCAGACGACAGCAGATGTGCGAGGCTGTCCATCTCGCGTTCGACCAGTTCCTTGAAGCGGAACATGACGCGCGCGCGCCGCTGCGGGTTGGTCGCCGCCCAGCCCGGCTGCGCGGACTGCGCGGCGGCGATAGCACGGTCGAGATCGGCCTGCGTGCCGAGCGTGACGCGCGCCTGGACCTGGCCGGTATTGGGGTCGAACACATCGCCGCTGCGGGCGGAACCACCGCCGGCATGGCCGACGATCAGATGGTCGATGTTACGCATCCTCTATCCTCCTTGGCCCGTTGCCGGGTCTCTCCCGCCCGTTCGCAGGACGCGCAGAGTCGCGCAAGGAAATAACGGCGGGACGTTACACTCTTTCGCCGGTTTGGGACCTCAGCGCACCGGCCGCAGCGTCGCCGTCGCCAGATGCCAGCTACGCTGCGACGCCGTCGACCCCGGCACGTCGTTGACCCGGCGCAGCGTGTAGTAGCCGACGAAGCGTTGTGCCGCACCCGACTTCAGCGTCGCATATACGCGCACCGGCACGGTGATGTACGACGAACCGGCCGCGCCCTCCTGGTCGAAGGGCGCGCCAGCGACCACCCGGCTATGCGCGGTGCGGGCGAAGCCGCGGACGAACGTGGCGTAGCTCTGCCCGCTCGCCTGCCCGCCCCGGTCCCACAACGCGTAAGCGCTACGATACGCCCCGCGGTCGATCGCGGCATAATAACGCTGCACCACCGCCCGCGCATCGGCGGGTGTCCGGTCGATGGCGCCGGCCGGCATGGCAACCGCAACGAGGGGAAGGGCAAGCATCCAACGCATCGACGCACCTGAACAAACGGTTCCAGGTGGTGCCAACGCATCAGGCGGCGGCGAGGCTCCGACGTCGGCCATAGGCGAAGTAGAATACCAATCCGGCGAGGTTCCAGATCACGAATCGGACCAACGTCGCCGACGGCAGGCTGGTCAGCAGATAGAGGCAGCCGAGGATCGCTAGCGTGCCGACCAGATAGGGTGCCGGGCAGTGGAACAGCCGCGGCTGATCGGGCGCGGTCTTGCGCAGCACCATCAGGCAGGCGCCGACCGCGATGAACGCGAGCAACGTACCGGCGTTGGCGAGTTCGGCGATCTCGTCGAGGCGGAAGATGCCCGCGACCAGCGCGATCGACACGCCGGTCAGCACCGTGATCCGCGTCGGCGCTCCGGTGCGTTGGCTGACCGTGGCGAGGGCGCGCGGCAACAGGCCGTCGCGCGCCATGACGAAGAAGATGCGGCTCTGACCGTACATCATCACCAGGATCACCGACGGCAGTGCGATCACCGCGGCGAGCGCGATCAGATGACCGGCGGCGGGCTGACCCAAGCTACGCAGCACCAGCGCGAGCGGTTCGGGCGAATTGGCGAGCTGTTGGAAGGGCAGCGCGCCGATCGCGGCGATCGCCACCGCCATGTAGATCAACGTGCACACCAGCATCGAGCCGACGATGCCGATCGTCAGGTCGCGGCCCGGCCGCTTCGCCTCTTCGGCAGAGGTCGCCACCGCATCGAAGCCGTAGAAGGCGAAGAAGACGATCGCCGCCGCCGCCATCACGCCGCGCTTTTCGCCGCCATTCTCCACCGAGGCGAAGCCATAGGGCATGAAGGGGTGCAAATTGTCGGCGTTGAACGCCGGCAGTGCGAAGGCGATGAAGATGCCGAGCGCCACCAGCTTGATGATGACGAGGACGATGTTGAGCGTCGCGCTCTCGCGCGTGCCGGCGACCAGCATTCCCATCACCGCCAGCGCGACCAGCACCGCGGGCAGATTGACCAGGCCGCCGTCATGCGGGCCGGTCAGCAGCAGATGCGGCAGATGGATGCCCGCCGACTGGATCCAGCCGACGAGATACCCCGACCAGCCGACCGCGACGGTCGAACAGGCGAGCGAATATTCGAGGATCAGGCTCCAGCCGACCACCCAGGCGATCGTTTCGCCCAGCGCGGCGTAGCTGAAGGTATAGGCGCTGCCCGCCGCCGGGATCATCGTGGCGAGCTCAGCATAGGCCAGCGCGGCGCAGGCGCAGACCGCGCCGGCGATCGCGAAGGCCAGGATCACCGCCGGCCCGGCGCGCTCCGCCCCGACGCCGGTTAGCGTGTAGATGCCGGTGCCGACGATCGCGCCGACCCCCAGTGCGATCAGATGCGGCCAGGACAGCGTCTTGGCCAGCGCCTTGCCGGCTTCGTGCTGCGTCACCGCGTCGAGGCTCTTCCTCGGTCCGAACATTCGCCCTCCCTCATTCTGCAACGCCTCCTCGCACGCCGGGAGGGGACCATGCACAGGATGGTAGAGGGCGCGCGGATGCCCCCCTCCGTCAGTCC
>JAEWJQ010000331.1 GCA_023386515.1 Pseudomonadota bacterium
GCCACCTGCAGGCAATGGATTTCATGAGCCGCGGCCACATGCTCGCGGACACCACCGCCATTCTCGGCGCGATGGATATCGTTTTTGGTGAATGTGACCGCTGATGGCTGAAGCACCGCAGATCCCCGACGAGGCCGAGACCCGCGCACGCTGGGGCGGTTTCGCGTGGACCGAAGAGAATCAGAAGAAGGCGAACGAGATCCTCGCGCGCTATCCGGCGGGGCGCGAGCAGTCGGCGTCGATCCCGTTCCTCGACCTCGCCCAGCGCCAGGTCGGCGCCGAGACGCAGACGCAGGGCTGGCTGCCCGTGCCGGTGATCGAGTTCGTCGCGCGCCAGATCGGCGTGCCGTACATGCGCGTGTTCGAGGTCGCGACCTTCTACACGATGTTCAACCTCGCGCCGGTCGGCCGCTATCACGTGCAGGTCTGCGGTACGACGCCGTGCATGCTGCGCGGCTCCGACGACGTGCTCGCGGCGTGCTAGATCAAGGGGCTGATCAAGGGCAAGACGACGCCCGACGGCCTGTTCACGCTGACCGAGGTCGAGTGCCTGGGCACCTGCGCCAATGCGCCGATGGTCCAGATCAACGACGACAATTACGAGGATCTCGACTACGATCGCACGATCGCGGTGCTGGAGGCGCTGGCCAAGGGTGAGCAGCCGAAGACCGGATCGACGATCGGCCGCCAGACGAGCTGCCCCGAAGGCGGCCCGACGACGCTGACGGCGATGGTCGACGACAATCATGACTACCGGGGCGAATGGGCATGATGGCGGAAGGTCTGCTGTCGATCGCGCTCGGGATGGTCGCGCTCGTCGTTTCGTTCAAGGTGTACGCCTGGGGTATTCGGCGTATCGGTGGGGGGCAGTTCGATGCTCGCTGACAAGGACCGTATCTTCACCAACGTCTACGGGTTCCAGCCCTGGAACCTGCAGGCGGCGCAGAAGCGCGGCGACTGGGACAATACAAAGGCGCTGATGGCCATCGGCCAGGATGCGATCATCGACGTCATCAAGGCGAGCGGGTTGCGCGGCCGCGGCGGTGCGGGCTTCCCGACCGGCACCAAATGGTCGTTCATGCCCAAGGAGCCGAAGCCCGACCGGCCGAACTTCCTGGTGATCAACGCCGACGAATCCGAGCCCGGTTCGTGCAAGGACCGCGAGATCATCCGCCACGATCCGCACAAGCTGATCGAAGGCGCGCTAATCGCCGGTTTCGCGATGCGCGCGCGCGCCGCCTACATCTACATCCGCGGCGAATATATCCGTGAGGCGGAGACTCTGTTCGCGGCGGTCGCCGAAGCCTATGACGCCGGGTTGATCGGCAAGAACGCCTGCGGCTCGGGCTATGACTTCGACGTCTTCGTCCACCGCGGCGCCGGCGCCTATATCTGCGGCGAAGAGACCGCGATGTTGGAAAGCCTGGAGGGCAAGAAGGGCCAGCCGCGCCTCAAGCCCCCGTTCCCCGCCGGCGCAGGCCTCTACGGCTGCCCGACGACGGTCAACAACGTCGAGAGCATCGCCGTCGCGCCGACCATCCTGCGCCGCGGTGCCGAGTGGTTCTCCTCCTTCGGGCGCGAGAACAACAAGGGCACCAAGCTCTTCCAGATCAGCGGGCACGTGAACAAGCCCTGCGTGGTCGAGGATGCCATGGGCATCAGCTTCCGCGAGCTGATCGAGACGCATTGCGGCGGTATCCGCGGCGGCTGGGACAATCTGCTCGCGGTGATCCCCGGCGGATCGTCGGTGCCGCTGGTGCCCGCGAAGGACATCATCGACGCGCCGATGGACTTCGACGGCCTCAAGGCGGTCGGCTCGGGCCTCGGCACCGCGGCGGTGATCGTCATGGACAAGTCGACCGACATCGTCCGCGCGATCAGCCGGATCAGCTATTTCTACAAGCATGAGAGCTGCGGCCAGTGCACGCCGTGCCGCGAGGGCACGGGGTGGATGTGGCGCGTGATGGAGCGGCTGCGCACCGGCGACGCCGACATCAGCGAGATCGATACGCTGCAGCAGGTCACCAAGCAGGTCGAGGGTCACACCATCTGCGCGCTCGGCGATGCCGCCGCGTGGCCGATCCAGGGCCTGATCCGTCACTTCCGGCCCGAGATCGAGCGCCGGATCAACGAACGCAACGGCGGCACGCTCGCCCCGATGCAGGAAGCTGCCGAATAATGCCCAAGCTGAAGGTAGACGGGATCGAGGTCGAGGTGCCGCAGGGCGCGACGGTCCTCCAGGCGTGCGAGGCCGCGGGCAAGGAAATCCCGCGCTTCTGCTATCACGAGCGGCTGTCGATCGCCGGCAATTGCCGCATGTGCCTGGTCGAGGTGAAGCCCGGGCCGCCGAAGCCGCAGGCCTCGTGCGCGCTGCCCGCCGCGGACAATCAGGAAGTGTTCACCACCACGCCGATGGTGAAGAACGCGCGCGAAGGCGTGATGGAATTCCTGCTGATCAACCATCCGCTCGACTGCCCGATCTGCGATCAGGGCGGCGAATGCGACCTGCAGGACCAATCGATGGCCTATGGCAAGGGCCATAGCCGCTATACCGAGAACAAGCGCGCGGTGACCGAGAAGTATATGGGCCCGATCGTCAAGACGATCATGACCCGTTGCATCCAGTGCACCCGCTGCGTGCGTTTCGCCGAGGAAGTCGCAGGGGTCGAGGAGATCGGCGCGATCTATCGCGGCGAGGACATGCAGATCACCTCCTACCTCGAGCAGGCAGTGACCAGCGAGCTGAGCGGCAACGTCGTCGACCTGTGCCCGGTCGGCGCGCTGACCAGCAAGCCCTATGCCTATGAGGCGCGTCCTTGGGAGCTGCGCAAGACGCTGACCATCGACGTGATGGACGCGGTCGGTACCAATATCCGCCTCGACAGCCGCGGCCGGCAGGTGCTGCGCTGCGTCCCGCGCATCAACGAGGACGTCAACGAGGAATGGGCGCATGACAAGACGCGCCATCACGTCGACGGACTGATCCGTCGCCGGCTCGATCGTCCCTATGTGCGGCGCGACGGCAAGCTCGCGCCGGTCAGCTGGGACGAGGCGTTCGCGGTCATCAAGGAGCGCGTCGCAGCGGCGGGATCGAACGTCGCGGCGGTGGCCGGCGACCTCGTCGATTGCGAGACGATGTATGCCGCCAAGGCGCTGCTCGCCAAGCTCGGCTCGACCAAGCTGGAAGGCCGGCAGACGGGTATGGACTATGACACGTCCAGGCTCGCCGCCGTCAACTTCAACACCACCATCGCCGGCGTCGAGCAGGCGGACGTCATCCTGCTGGTTGGCACCAACCTCCGCTGGGAAGCGCCGCTGATCAACACGCGCATTCGCAAGGCGATCAAGAAGGGCGCCAAGGTCTTCGCGATCGGGCCCGAGACGGAACTGACGTACAAGGCCGAGTGGCTCGGCACCGATCTGTCCCTGCTCGGCGGCCTGCCCGAGGCCGCGGCGAAGGCGTTCACCGACGCCAAGGCACCGATGGTGATCGTCGGTGGCGGCGCGCTGAAGGGCGGCCATGGTGCGGCACTGGCGTTCGCCAAGCAGTACAACCTCGTCCGGACGCTCGAGAACGGCAGCGCCTGGAACGGCTTCAACGTCGTCCATATGGCCGCCAGCCGGATGGGCGGGCTGATGCTCGGCTATGCGCAGAAGGGCGGCATCGCCGACGTCGCGGATGCGGGCGTCACCTTCTTCCTCGGCGCCGACGAGGTCGACTTCAGCAAGTTCGGCGGCTTCAAGGTCTATGTCGGTCATCATGGCGATGCCGGCGCGCATCACGCCGACGTGATCCTGCCGGGTTCGACCTATGCCGAGAAATCGGGCACCTGGGTCAATACCGAGGGGCGGGTGCAGCGCGGCGAGCGCGCCGTCTTCGCACCGGGCGACGCGCGCGAGGATTGGACGATCTTCCGCGCTCTGTCGGAAGTGCTCGGGGCGACCTTGCCCTTCGACAGCCTGGCCGGGCTGCGCGAGGCGATGGCGACCGAGGTGCCGGCGCTGCGTCATCCGGGTCTGGCGACGTTCGAATGGAACCCGCCGGCGCTCGACACGGCAGGGCAGGGCGATCTCGCCGGCTATCCGATCAAGGACTTCTATCTCACCAACGCGATCTGCCGCGCCAGCCCGACGATGCAGCGCTGCTCGGCCGAACTGGTCCATGGTGAAGCGTTCGCGGAGGCGGCGGAGTGATGATCAATGCACGATCTGCTGGCGGATATAGCCGAAGCCGTGTCGGAGGCTGCTCTACCGGATCGGAATTCGCCCCGGTGGTACTGGCAGATATGGCTGGCAGTACTTGCAGTCTTTGGTGGACTGATCGTTTGGTTTTTGATGTCGTGAATGGGGCGGTCGGTCGATGACCAATTTCTTCAACACCACCGTCGGCCTGCCGTATGGCTGGGCGTGGTTCGTCGCGACCGTGGTCGGCATCCTGGTCATCGCGCTACCGCTGATGCTGGCGGTGGCGATGATCATCTACGCCGATCGCAAGATCTGGGCGGCGATGGCGCTGCGCCGCGGTCCGAACGTCGTGGGGCCGTTCGGTCTGCTCC
>JAEWJQ010000135.1 GCA_023386515.1 Pseudomonadota bacterium
GCGCGTCCCGGCCCCGCCCCCCCCCGCGCCTCTGTTCCGCGCCGCCTGACCGGCTGGCGCCGGGGGCGCATCTCTGCTAGGCTGCGCCGCGGAGGCAAGCGCATGGGCGATCGGCGGAAAGTTGCGATAGGCGCCGGCCTAGTGGTGGCGGCATTGTGTATGCGTCACCCGACCGCCGACATCCGGCTGATCACCCACGACGTCGGTGACCCTGCCCCGCGGCGAATGCAGGCAGCGATCGACCTGGGGCTGGTCGGCGTGTCGGTCCTCTACACCTGGACGCAGCACCTGCGCTGATCGACGCACGACTCAGCCGAACACCGTCTTCAGATTCATGAATTCGTGCAGACCGTAGGGGCCGAGTTCGCGACCGTGGCCGGAGCGCTTAATGCCGCCGAACGGCGCCTCGGGTGACGAGGCCAGCATCGCGTTGACCGCGATCATCCCCGCCTCGATATCGCGCTCGAACCGTTCGCGCTCGGCGGGATCGTTGGTCCACACCGACGAACCGAGCCCGAAGGGGATGTCGTTGGCGAGCGCGATCGCCGCATCAATGTCGGCGGCCTTGAAGACCATCGCGACCGGCCCGAACAGCTCTTCCTGCGCCGCCGGATCGTCGATCGGCACGTCGACCAGTACGCCGGCGGACATATAGGCGCCCTTGCCGGGCAGCGCTTCGCCGCCGAACAGCAGGCGGCCGCCGGCGCGTTGGATTGCGTCGAGCTGGTCGAGCGTGGTCTGGCGCTGCTCCTCGCTCGCCAGCGGCCCCATGTCGGTGTCCGCCGCCATCGGGTCACCGGCCTTCACCGCGCGCATCGCCGCCGAAAATCGATCGAGGAAGGTGTCGTACACATCGGCGTGGACGATCATCCGCTTGGCGCAGATGCATGATTGACCGGTGTTCTGGGTGCGCGCCTTGACCGCCTGTTCGACCGCCTGGTCGAGATCGGCGGAGGGCATGACGATGAACGGGTCCGAGCCGCCCAGTTCCAACACGACCTTCTTCAGTTGCCGACCCGCCGCCTCGGCGACTTTGATGCCCGCACCCTCGCTGCCGG
Source organism: Pseudomonadota bacterium (assembly GCA_023386515.1). The sequence continues at coordinate 1,059 of JAEWJQ010000135.1, forward strand.
TCAGCGTCACCGCGATGATGCGCGGATCGGCGATCAGCGCGCTGACCTTGTCGGAGCGGATGGCGAGGTTCTGGAACAGGCCGGCCGGGGCGCCGGCGGCGATGATCGTCTCCTCGATCGCAGCGCCGCAGCCCTGCGTGATCGAGGCATGTTTGAGCAGCCCCACATTGCCCGCCATGATCGTCGGCGCGACGAAGCGGATCACCTGCCAATAGGGGAAGTTCCACGGCATCACCGCCAGCACCGCCCCCATTGGCAGCCAGCGCGCCGTGGCCGGGCCGGAGGCGGTTACGAAGGCCGCCGGGGCCAGCATCGCCGGTCCCTGTTGCGCGTAGTGGCGGAAGGCGGCGGCGCATTTCTCGACCTCGGCGATCGCCGATGTCAGCGTCTTGCCCATCTCCCGCGTCGCGATCTCCGCGAGGCGGCGCTTGTCCGCCTCGAACGCCTCGGCGATCCGTTCCAACAACGCCGTGCGCTCGTCGTAGGAGGTCAGCCGCCAGGCGGCATAGGCGGAGGCGGCGCGGGCGAGGCGTTCCTCGATCTGGTCGGCGGTGAGTTCCGGGATAGGCGTACCGGACTCACCGGTGGCGGGATTGATGCTGGTGAACATGGCGGATCGAACGCGCGGGGGCGCTTGCCCGATCCGGCGCCCTGCCGCATAGCGCCATGTTATGGATACGCCGATCGAAAACCTGTCGTTCGAGGATGCGCTGAAGGAGCTGGAGCGGATCGTGTCGCGGCTGGAAAGCGGCGAAGCGACGCTGGACGAATCGATCGCGCTCTACGAACGCGGCGACCGCCTGCGCCAGCGCTGCGCGGAGCGGCTCGATGCGGCGCAGGCGCGGATCGAGGCGATCCGGCTGGACGCCGAGGGCAAGCCGGCGGGAACGCGTCCCTTTGCCGCAGGCTGACATGATCCCGCCGGTGCTCGCCACCGCCCTCAACGACGTCGCCGTCGACATCGACGCGCGCTTCGACCGGCTGCTCGCCGTTCCCGACGATGCCCGCGCCGACCTGTACCGGGCGATGCGCCATGCCGCGATCGGCGGCGGCAAGCGGCTGCGGCCGCTGCTGGTCTGTGCCACTGCCGATCTGTTCGGCGTGTCGCGCGACTGTTCGGGCGAGGTCGCAGCGGCGATCGAGGCGATCCACGTCTATTCGCTGATCCACGACGACCTGCCGGCGATGGACGACGACGACATGCGTCGCGGCAAGCCGACGGTGCACAAGGCGTTCGACGAGGCGACCGCGATCCTGGCCGGCGACTGCCTGCATGCGCTGGCGTTCGAGGTGCTGGCCGATCCCGCGACGCACGCCGACCCGTTCGTCCGCGCCGAACTGGTGATGGCGGTCGCCCATGCCTCCGGCCCGACCGGCATGGCGGGCGGCCAGATGATGGATCTGGTCGCCGAACGATCGCGCTTCGACCTGCCGACCGTAACCCGGCTGCAGCAGATGAAGACCGGCGCCCTGATCTGCGTGTCGGTCGAGGCGGGCGCGATCCTCGGCCGGGTGCCGCCGGAGGGACGCACCGCGCTGCGCGGCTATGCCCACGACCTCGGCCTTGCCTTCCAGATCGCGGACGACCTGCTCGACGCGGAGGGCGACGAGGCGGTGGCCGGCAAGCGGCTGCGCAAGGATGACGGCGCGGGCAAGGAGACGTTCCTGACCCTGCTCGGTATCGAGCGCGCGCGCGAGCAATGCCGCATGCTGGTCGACCAGGCGGTCGAGCACCTCAAGGGCTTCGGCGCGGAGGCGGACGTGCTGCGCGCCCTCGCCCGCTACGTCGTGACGCGCGACCGCTAAGGGGAGCACCGCACCATGACCACCCGCATCGGCGTCTATCCCGGCACGTTCGATCCGATCACGCTCGGGCATATGGACATCATCCGCCGCGGCGCGAAGCTGGTCGACAAATTGGTGATCGGGGTGACCACCAATCCGTCCAAGTCGCCGATGTTCACGCTGGACGAGCGGATGGCGATCGTGCGGCGCGAAGTAGAGGGCATCGCCGGGGAGATCGAGGTCGTCGCCTTCGATTCGCTGCTGATGGACTTCGCCGAGCGCGAGGGCGCCAGGGTCATCGTGCGGGGTCTGCGCGCGGTCGCCGACTTCGAATATGAATATCAGATGGCGGGCATGAACCAGCAGATCAATCCGCGGGTCGAGACCGTCTTCCTGATGGCCGACGTCGCGCTGCAGCCGATCGCCAGCCGGCTGGTCAAGGAGATCGCGCTGTTCGGCGGGCCGATCGGCAAGTTCGTCACGCCACAGGTGTGCGAAGAGGTGATCGCGCGCGTCGAGGCGATCGGCCGCAAGGGCAGCTAGGCGAGCGCGCGCCAGCGGCGAGGGTCAAACCCCTGGCAATGTTCAGTTTGGCGCAAGCCCGGTTCTGGTCTAAGCCCGCGCCATCATCGGGATAGGAAGTCCATGCGTTCGTTTGCCCGTTTTCTGACGCTTTCCCTGTTTCTCGCGACCAGTCCGGTGGCTGCGCAGGTCATCGAGGCCAATGTCCCCGGCCGGGCGACGCCGCCCGCGATCACCGACAAGGAGAATCAGTGGCTGCTCGACCTGTCCGATGGCGGCCGGGTCACGATCTGGCTGCGTCCGGATGTCGCGCCGAAGATGGTCGAGCGGATCAAGACGCTGACCCGCCAGCATTTCTATGACGGCCTCGCCTTCCACCGGGTGATCGACGGCTTCATGGCGCAGGGCGGCGATCCGAAGGGCGACGGCACCGGCGGTTCGACGCTGCCCAACGTCGCGTCCGAGTTCAACTATCTGCCCCACGTCCGCGGCGCGGTGGCGGCGGCGCGGGCCGACGACCCGAACAGCGCCAACAGCCAGTTCTTCATCGTCTTCCAGCCCAGGCTCAGCCTCGACAAGAAGTACACCGTGTTCGGCCGCGTCATCGACGGCATGCAATATGTCGACGCGATCCAGCGCGGCGAGCCGCCGTCGGACCCGACCAAGGTCGTCCACGCCTATATCGCCTCGGACAATCCCCCGCCCTATGCCAACATGCCGGCACCCGCGCCCGTGACGTTGGGCGCCCCCGTCACGCTGCCCGGTGCGGGCAAGGGCACGCCCCGCCCCGCCGGCAAGGCAGCCCCCAAGAAGGCGGCACCGCAGGCCAAGTGAGGGTCGAGCTCTTCGACTTCGCGCTGCCGCCCGAGAATATCGCGCTGCGCCCCGCGAGCCCACGCGATTCGGCGCGGATGCTGGTGCTCGACGGCGACGCGACCGGCGATGCCCAGGTCCGCGACCTGCCCGACCTGCTGCGCGCCGGTGACTGCCTGGTGTTCAACGACACCAAGGTGATCCCGGCGCAGTTGGAGGGACGCCGGGGGAACGCGACGATCGGCGCGACGCTGCACAAGCGCGAGGGGCCGCGGCGGTGGCGCGCGTTCATCCGCAATGCCAAGCGGCTGCGCGACGGCGATGCGATCGACTTCGGCCAGGGCGTCGCCGCGACCGCGTCCGACCGTGCCGAGGACGGCAGCTTCGCGCTCGACTTCGCCGGCGACGAGCCGGTCGAGCTGCTGCTCGAGCGCGCCGGGCGGATGCCGCTGCCGCCCTATAT
>JAEWJQ010000063.1 GCA_023386515.1 Pseudomonadota bacterium
GTAGCGGACCGGCCTGCGTGCGACGGGACCCATCCCGCTCACCGCCACGCCCGTGCGGGGGCGAAGGCCCGGGTCACAGGTGGAGCGTGACCGTCGCCTTGATCGTCCGGCCGGGCGACGGCACCCGACCGACGCTCATCGGGTCGTAATAATATTCGTCGGTGAGATTTTCGCCGCTGAGGTTGAGGTCGAGCCGGTCGCTCTGCCGCCAGTTGACGAAGCTCGACCAGATCGTCTGCGGCCGCGTCTGCCGTGCGCCATTCTCGCCCGTCTCGAAGAAGATCGCGCCGTTGAAGTCGGCGCGCGCGCCGATCGTCAGCGCCCGCTCGCGGAGCAGGCGTCCGCCGATCGTGACGCTGCCATTGTCGCGCGGCGGCACGTAATTGGCCTGATAGTCGGTCGGCAGCCCGGCGAAGCGGTTGACGTCCGCCTTGCAGCCGTCCGGCGTCTGGCAATAGACGATCTCGTCATAGCGCATATAGGCGAGGTCGCCGAACACGCGGCCGGCATCGATCTTGACGCTCGCGTCCCAGCCGCGGTGCCGCGCCGCGTCGATGTTCGACCAGGTCTTGGCGCCGCGGCGCGGCCGGATGCGGATGACGTAGTCGCGCGTCTGGTTGTCGAAATAGCTCAGCTTCGCGCGCAGGCTGACCGGACGGCCGAACAGCGTGTCGCGCAGCAGGTTGATGCCATATTCGCGATTGTCGACGCATTCGGGCCTGAGATCGGGATTGGGTGTGACGTTGAAGGTCATCGTCATCTCGCGCAGGCTCGGCGGCCGCCAGCCATAGGCCTGCTGCGCGAACAGCTGCACGCCGGTGACCGGCTCGATCGTGATCGCCGCCTTCGGGTTGAGGCGGCGGCCGTCGCGGTCGTTGCGCGGATCGACCGCCGCGATGTGATAGGTGTCGTAACGCAGATCGCCATTGAGGATCAGCCAGCGCACCGGCGTGTAGCGGGTCTGGGCATAGACGCTGAAGATGTCGCGCGTGCCTTCCGGATTGAGGAAGCTTTTGCGCGCATGACAGAAGGGGTCGTCCTTGCTCTCTTCGCTCCGGGTGCTGTCGCATTCGATGGGGTCGTTGCGCCCGCGTTCGGCGGCATAGCTCAGCCCGGCGCGCACGTTGAGATCGCCCCAGCCGCCCGCGGCATGCCAGTCGTTGTACAGCGCTCCGCCGATATTATGCTGCCGGAAATATTGCGGGATCGGATCGTCCGAGAAGAGTCCCGCCTTCTCGTCGTTCCAGAACCGCTCCTTCTTGGCGACCGACCAGAGATCGAGGTGGAGGTTGACCGCGCCATCGGCGGGCGCGAGCGTATAGCGGGCGGTGACCGTATCGCTGTGGATCGTCATCGGCGGCTGTTCGGTCGGCATCACCGGATAATCGGGTGAGGCGTTGGGCATCACCGATTCCGAGTCATGCTCGCCGAAGCGGCTGTCATACAGCATATAGCTGAGCTTGAGCGTATGCGCTCCGACGGTCGCGCCGGCCTTGAGCAGCACCGAGTCCGCATAGCGCGACGTGTTGTAGACCTGATAGCCGGGCGCGTAGGCGGCATCGGCATAATGCGAGGGATAGCCCGCCTGGCCGACCACGCGGTCATAGCCGTTGCCATGCCGGCCGGAGAAATAATTGCCGTTGGCGGTGTGCGCATAGCCGGCGAGCAGCTCGAACCGCTCGGTCGCCCAGGCGGCGACGACGTTGCCCTGGAAGCGGCGGCTGGTCAGGAAGCCCGGCCGGTCGGTCGTGCCGGGATGGCGATCGTGCCAGTCGTCGGGCGTCTCCTCGCGCGAATAGGTCTTCCAGCCGTCGGGCGGGGGTGGCGGGGACGCCGCATTGTCGCCCAGGCCCGCCTGAACGCGGAGGCCGAATATCCGCCCCGGCCGCAGCACGTCGTGCGCGGTCAGCGTGCGTGCATCGACCGCGCCCGCGCTGTAGCCCGCCCCGCCCGGACCGCCGCTCGGTCCTTTGTCGATCGCGATCCCGGCGAGGAAGGCGGGGTCGACCGACAGGCGGCTGCGGCTGCCGTTATAGCCGCGATAGTCCGAACTGTCCGACGGCGCGCCGTCGACCAGCATGGCGACACGGTTATAGCCCTGCATGCCGCGGATGTTGATGTCGACCGAATCGCCGTTGCGATTGCCGCTGGAGATCACCCCGGCCGCCAGCTTGAACAGGTCGCCGGTCGAGGTCACCGGCACCCGCGCGATCTGTTCGCGGCTGATATAATCGCTCGCACCGGGGCTTCGATACGGGCGATCGGCCGCGGCACGAACGCCGGTCTGCTGTGGCGCGGCCGCCTGCGCGTTGCGGCCGGTGGCTGGGCTCGCCTCGACCCGCAGCGCGCCGAGCTGGACGCCGTCGTCGCCGGTCTGCGGCAGACGTTCGAGCGTGAAACTGCGCTCGCCGGTCCGGCGATAGGTCAGGCCCGATCCGGCGAGCAGGCGCGACAAGGCGTCCGCGGCATCGAACCGGCCGTCGAGCGCCGGCACCTGCCGACCGCTGGCAAGCGCGCCGTCATAGACGATCTGCGCGCCGCTCTGCTCGGCCAGCGTGTTGATCGCCTCGGCGAGCGCACCGGCGGGTATGTGATAGCTGGCCGTCTGCGCCTGCGCGGCGGCGGCTCCCCACGCGGCTGCGGCGGTGGCGAGCAGCATCAGTCGCGTCAGCCCCGTTCCGCGATGGTCCCCCCGGCGTTGATAGGTCGTCACGTCTCCAAGTCCCCCCAGATGTTACCGTCGGAGCGTGTGGCTAATGCGAGGCGCCCTCAATAAGGCTGGACGGTCGAGGATCGCGGCTGGAAACCCGTTGCGCCGACTTTTTTGGCGCGGCGATCAGGCGTGGAGGATAATGACGTGCGATGTCAGGCGGATCGACCGGATCGCCAGGGTATGCTCGATCAGGTCGACCGCGCGCACCGGATCACCGATGTCGAACGTGCCGCTGATCCGCCGCTGCGCCAGCGTCAGCCCGGCGATGCCGAGATAGCCGTGATGATAGCGCGCGATCGTCGCCACCACCTCGCCAGCGGCCGGTCGATCACCCGCAAACGGCGATGCGTCCACGCCTCGGCTTCGGCAATCGCGATCGTGCGGGGCGGGCCGAGGCCATCGCCGTCATAATCGACCGCCTCGCCCGCACGCAGCACCGCGTGCTGGTCGGCGACGGTCACGGCGACGCGATGTTGGGTGACGATCACCCGCGCACCGGCCGAAGTGCGCGCGACGGGGAAGCGCGTGCCCAGCGCGACGCTGTGCCCCGCGCCGGCATCGACGCGGAAGGCCCGGCCGTGCTGCGGCGCGACCTGAAACGCCGCGGCACCGCGTAGCAGCCGGATGGTGCGGCCATCCGCCACAATCGCGATCGCCGAGGCGGTGTCGAGCGTCGCGACCGAGCCGTCGGGCAGGGGAATGC
>JAEWJQ010000113.1 GCA_023386515.1 Pseudomonadota bacterium
GATTGTAGCTGTCGGACAGCGCCGCATGCGTCGCCGCGCCGGGGTCGGCGGAGGTCAGCGCGCCGGCGCCGACATCGGCACCCGAACAGAAGGCGCGCCCCGCCCCCTGGATCAGCACCGCCCGCGCCCCGCGCAGATCCGCCAGTGCGGCCGTGACGTCCTCGAACAGCGACGGCGGCGCGGCGTTGATCCGCTCCGGCCGGTTGAGCGTCAGCACGAGCACGTCGCCGCGCCGCTCGATCAGCAATTGGTCGACGGCCATGTCCGCCTCTCCCTCGTCTCTCAGCATCGCGGAGGGAACGTGCCCGTCCGCATCGTTGCGAGGGCCATGGACCGGCGGGGCGCGCGGTTCAAGGGGATCAGCCGTGATGGTCCCCGCGCGGGCTTTCCATCAGTTCGACCAGCATCCCGCCCATGTCGCGCGGGTGCAGGAAGACGATCGGCGTGCCGTGCGCACCGATCCGCGGCTCGCCGAGCACGGTCGCGCCCTTCGCCTTGAGGGCGGCGACGGCGGCGTGAATGTCGGGTACCTCGAAGCAGACATGATGCTGCCCACCCGCCGGGTTCTTCTTCAGAAACCCCGCGATCGGCGAGCTGTCGTCATAGGGCTCGATCAGCTCGATCTGGGTGTTGGGCGTGTCGATGAAGCACACCTTGACGCCCTGCGCGGGCAGGTCGAACGGCTCGCCGATCGTCGTCGCTCCGAGCAGAATACGGTAGGTCTCGATCGACCGGGCGATCGACGGCGTCGCGACGCCCACATGGTTGAGGCGGCCCAGGGTCATCTAATTGGTCAATCCTCGATCCGCCGTTGCCGCGTCGCCATCGCGGCGCCTTCGATCACACCTTCGAGTCGGCTGACGCGGTCGCGCAATGCGGCGTGCGCCTCGGCGAGGGCGGCCAGCCGACCGCTCTGATTGGTAGCCATATCCCTGAGCTGGCGAACGTCTTCTTGCAGCAGAAGGACGTTACGAAGCGCCTTCATGGTCTCGCCGAGCAAGCTCATGCGCCTGCTCCTTCGCCGGCAAGAACCGCATCAACGACGGCGTTTGCGCGGCCGATGCTCGCGATCGCTTCCTTGATGTCGGCACGCATCCGCGGAACGGCGGCGTTCACTTCACGAACAAGCGTCGCCAGCTGCTGCTCGTCCTCATCCGCGGTGGCTTGCGCGATGTAGATAGCCGACGCCTCGCGCACGACATGACCAACGGATTTGCCCTGGCTCGCCGCAAATGCGTCGAGTGACGCCTTGTGCTCGGGGGTGGTCAGAAAGGTCACGCGTTCAGTCTGCATGCAGCGCCTCCTTCACATGACCTTATAATGTGCAGGGGCAGGGCTCACAACGGAATATTGTCGTGCTTCTTCCAGGGGTTCTCCAGCGCCTTGTTCTTGAGCTTGCGCAGCCCCAGCGCGATCCGCCGCCGAGTGGAATGCGGCTGGATCACCTCGTCGATGAAGCCCTTGCTCGCGGCCACGAACGGATTGGCGAAGCGCGCTTCATACTCGGCCGTGCGTTCGGCGATTTCTTCCGGCGTCCGGCCGCGGAAGATGATCTCGACCGCGCCCTTGGCGCCCATCACCGCGATCTCGGCGGTCGGCCAGGCGTAGTTGAGGTCGCCGCGCAGATGCTTCGACGCCATCACGTCATAGGCGCCGCCATAGGCCTTGCGCGTGATGACGGTGATCTTGGGCACGGTCGCCTCGGCATAGGCGAACAGCAATTTGGCGCCATGCTTGATGATGCCGTTATGCTCCTGCGCCGTGCCAGGCAGGAAGCCGGGCACGTCGACGAAGGTCACGATCGGAATGTCGAACGCATCGCAGAAGCGGACGAAGCGCGCCGCCTTCTTCGATGAATTGATGTCGAGCACGCCGGCCAGCACCATCGGCTGGTTGGCGACGATACCGACGGTGCGCCCCTCGATCCGGCCGAAGCCGCAGATGATGTTGGCGGCATGCGCCGGCTGGATCTCGAAGAAGTCGCCCTCGTCGACGGTCTTTCGGATCAGCTCGTGCATGTCGTACGGCTGATTGGCATTGGCCGGAACCAGCGTGTCGAGGCTCGGCTCGATCCGGTCCCAGGCGTCGGCGGTCGGCCGCTCCGGCGCCGCCTCGCGATTCGACGCTGGCAGGAAGTCGATGAAGTCGCGCGCGGCGAGCAGCGTCTCGATATCGTCCTCGAAGGCGACGTCGGCGACGCTGGTCTTGGTGGTGTGCGTCACCGCGCCGCCCAGCGCCTCCTGCGTCACCACCTCGTTGGTCACCGTTTTCACCACGTCAGGACCGGTGACGAACATGTAGCTTGAATCCTTCACCATGAAGATGAAGTCGGTCATCGCCGGCGAATAGACCGCGCCTCCCGCGCACGGCCCCATGATCAGGCTGAGCTGCGGCACAACGCCCGAGGCCAGCACGTTGCGCTGGAACACCTCGGCATAGCCGCCAAGGCTCGCCACGCCCTCCTGGATGCGCGCGCCGCCGCTGTCGTTGAGCCCGATCACGGGCGCACCGACCTTCATCGCCATGTCCATGATCTTGCAGATCTTCTGCGCGTGCCGTTCGGACAGCGAGCCGCCGAACACGGTGAAGTCCTGGCTGAACACGAACACCAGCCGGCCGTTGATCGTGCCCGATCCGGTAACCACGCCGTCGCCCGGGATGACCTGCTCCGCCATGCCGAAGTCGACGCAATTGTGCTCGACGAACATGTCGACCTCTTCGAAACTGCCCTCGTCGAGCAGCACGTCGAGCCGCTCGCGCGCGGTCAGCTTGCCCTTGGCATGCTGCGCGGCGACGCGCTTCTCGCCACCGCCCATCCGTGCAGCTTCACGACGACGTTCGAGTTCCTGGATGGTCGATGACATGGCCTCTCCTCCCCGTTGTATCGGCCGCGCGACGGATCGCGGGCGCCAGCCGGGGTGTCCGGTTCAACAGCGGCGGCAAGCTATAGGTTCGGCGCCAGGGCCTCGCAAGGCGGCTTCGCCCCCCCGGCCCGGCCGCCTCCTGTACCGTCACGGCCGTGTAACGAAGCCTGTCTAGCCGCCCGGCAGCCGGTCGCGTCGCCACCGGCAACCATCATGCCGATCGGCCCTGCGGACGGGTACGACGGCTGCCGGGGGGCATGACATGATCGATTGGGTTCACGCGACCGCACGTCGCCGGATTATCGCCGCTTCGTTGGCCGGCGCCGCCATCTGGGCGCCGCCCGCACTGGCGCAGACCGCCAGTCCAGGGAACCCGGGCGCGGCGCAGGATGCCGCAACTCCCGCACCGTCGACGAACGACGAGGACACGCGCGACATCACCGTCGTGGCGCGCAAGACCAGCGAGAACGTGCAGGAAGTCCCGATCCCGGTGACGGTGATCGGCACCGCCACGCTGACCCGGCAAAACCTCACCAATTTCACCAACTTCCAGTTCAAGATCCCGGCCTTCTCGGTCTATCTGACCAATCCGAAGCAGCTCAACCTCGGCATCCGCGGCATCGGCAACAACGGCTTCAACACCGACGGCATCGACGGGTCCGTCGGCGTCTTCGTCGACGGCGTCTACACCGGCCGGCAGGGCATGGTGTCGAACGACTTCAACGACCTTGCCGATGTCGAGGTGCTGCGCGGGCCGCAGGGGACGCTGTTCGGCAAGAACACCACCGCCGGGGCGGTGCTGATCAACACGCTGAAGCCCAGCTTCACGCCCGGAGCGACGGCCGAGGCGAGCACCGGTAATTTCGGCTTCACCGAGATCAAGGGCAGCGCCACGGGCCCGCTGGTCGACGGGCTGCTCGCGCTGCGCCTGTCGGCCTTCTACAGCGATCGCGACGGGACCTACCGCAACCTCTACAACAACCGATATCAGAATGCGCGCCAGGGATCGGGCGTGCGCGGCCAGCTGCTCGCAACGCCGGCCGACGACCTCAGCATCCGCCTGATCGGCACGCACGCGCGCCAATCCTTTCCCACCATCTCGCCGGTGATCCTGTCGATCTACAATCCCGCGGCCCTTCAGGCGCGAATGGCGGCGGCGGGCTATACGCTCAACACGGGCACCGCGAGCAACCGGTTGATCAACATCGATGGCCGGCTCGACGCACGCACCAGTCTGGATAGCGCCAGCGGCCAGATCGACTGGTCGCCCGGCGACCTCGGCACCTTCACGTCGATCACCGGCTGGCAACGGTGGAGCTGCTTCACCAACAACGACAACGATTACACGCAGCTCGACGCGATCACCGATTATGGCTCGTGCAACGTCGAGCGGCAGGTCTCGCAGGAACTGCGCTGGGAGACGCCGCGCGGCCGCGTGGTAGAGATGACGTTCGGCGCCTTCCTCAGCCGCCAGCGGCTGCAGGTCGATTCGCGCATCCGCTTCGGACGCCAATATAATATTTGGGCGGCCAATCCGTCGACCACCGCCTTTCCGACGACCGGCGGCCGCAGCTGGGCGCAGGGCGCCTATGCCGACCGCGTCGCCGGCTTCGGCATCCGCAGCCAGGCGGTCTTCCACACCGATACGGAGGCACTGTTCGGCAACGCCACCTGGCACCCCGATGCCGCACGCCGGCTGGCCTTCGACATCGGCCTGCGCCAGACCTGGGAACGGCGGTCGCAGACCTACAACGGCGTCGTCGCCGCCAACCTCGGCAATCTCAGCAGCGCGCAGATCCGCGCGCTGTCGCCCGCGGGCGCCAATGCGCAGCTGGGGCAGGTCGATACCAGCCTGACGGATCGCGCCCTGTCCGGCGAGGCGGGCGTCAGCTATCAGGCGGGGCGCGACGTCTTCGTCTACGGTAAATATGCGCGCGGCAACAAATCGGCGGGCTTCAATCTGCTGCCCTACAACAGCAGCAATCCCGACAGCGGCGTCGCCTCGGCGATCGCGCTCGGCGCGGCGCAGACCGTCAAGGGCGAAACAGCCGACAATTTCGAGGCGGGCATCAAGTCGCTGTTCCTCGACCGACGCATTCTCCTCAACCTCACCGCCTTCCACACCAAGGTCCGCAACTATCAGGCGAACCAGGCGGTCGGCGTCGGCAACAC
>JAEWJQ010000191.1 GCA_023386515.1 Pseudomonadota bacterium
CCGATGAACCGTGCGCTCCAGCCGGCGCAGGGCGGCCGCATGCCACCGACATCGGGACGATCCACTTCGTCGGCATCGGCGGCATCGGCATGTCCGGCATCGCCGAGGTGATGAAGAACCTGGGCTATACGGTGCAGGGCTCCGACGTCGCCGAAGGCTATGTCGTGCAGGGACTGCGCGACAAGGGTATCGCGGTCAGCATCGGCCATACGGCGGAGAATGTCGCGCAAGCCGCGGTGGTCGTCACCTCGACCGCGATCACCCGCTCCAATCCCGAGGTCGAAGCGGCGCTGGAGCGGCGCATTCCCGTCGTCCGCCGCGCGGAGATGCTCGCCGAGCTGATGCGGCTGAAGCAGACGGTTGCGGTCGCCGGCACGCACGGCAAGACGACGACGACCTCGATGGTCGCGGCGCTGCTCGACGCGGGCGGAATCGACCCGACCGTGATCAACGGCGGCATCATCAATAGCTATGGCTCGAACGCGCGGCTCGGCGCCTCCGACTGGATGGTGGTCGAGGCGGACGAGAGCGACGGCAGCTTCCTGCGCCTCGACGGTACGATTGCGGTGGTCACCAATATCGATCCCGAACATCTCGACCATTATGGCAGCTTCGATGCGGTCAAGGACGCGTTCGTCGAGTTCGTCGAGAATGTGCCCTTCTACGGCGCGGCCTTGCTCTGCCTCGATCATCCGGAGGTGCAGAACGTGCTGCCGCGGGTGCGCGACCGGCGCGTCGTCACCTACGGCTTCTCGGCGCAGGCGGACATCCGCGGCACCGACGTGACGCCGGTGCCGGGCGGCAACCGCTTCGCCTGCGTGATCCGCCAGCGCGACGGGTCGACGCGGACGATCGACAATGTCGAACTGCCGATGCCCGGCCGCCACAATGTCCAGAATGCGCTCGCCGCGATCGGCGTCGCGCTTGAACTCGGCATCGACGATGCGACGATCGCCAAGGGGTTCGAGGCGTTCGGGGGCGTCAAGCGCCGCTTCACCAAGGTCGGCGAGATCGCACTCGACGGCGGCAGCGTGACGGTGATCGACGATTACGGCCATCATCCGGTCGAGATCCGCGCGGTGCTCGCCGCGGCGCGCGAAGGCGCGCGGGGCCGGGTGATCGCGGTGGTGCAGCCGCACCGCTATTCGCGGCTCGGCAATCTGATGGAGGATTTCCAGACCGCCTTCAACGATGCCGATCGGGTGTTGGTCACCCCCGTCTATGCGGCGGGCGAGGCGCCGGTGCCCGGCGTCGATGCCGAGGCGCTGGTCGAGGGGCTGAAGCGACGCGGCCACCGTTCCGCCGCGGTCGTCGCCGATGCAGATGCGCTGGCCACGGAACTGGCGGGGACGATCCAGGCCGACGACATGATCGTCTGCCTGGGGGCGGGTGACATCACCAAATGGGCGGCCGGACTGGCCGCGGCGATCGAGGCACGGCGATGAACGACTGGTTCGATGCGAGCCTGCGCTTCCAGAAGCAGATGCTCGACGCGCAGCGGCGCACGCTGGAGGCGGGCAGCCAGGCGGTCGGAGCCGGCGATGCGCTGGTCCAGGTGCAGGAGGCGACGCGCAAGGCCGCCGAGGCGAATCTCGCGGCCTTCCAGGCCTGGGCACGACTATGGGGTGCTGGGCCGTGGTGAGCGCCGCCGCCATCGCCATGCCGGCGGTCCGCGGCCGCCTGACCCGCAGCGCGTCGCTGGCGCCGTTGGTCTGGTTCAAGGCGGGCGGCGCGGCGGAATGGCTGTTCGAGCCGGCGGATGTCGACGATCTCGCCGACTTCCTCGCCGCGCTCGACCCTTCGGTACCGGTGATGGCGCTGGGCCTTGGGTCCAATCTGATCGTCCGCGACGGCGGCGTGCCGGGCGTGGTGGTGCGATTGGGCAAGGCCTTCGCCAAGGTCGAGGCGATCGAGGCGACGACATTACGCTGCGGCGGCGGGGCGAGTGGCATCCTGGTGTCGTCGACCGCGCGCGACGCGGGGATCGGCGGGATCGAGTTCCTGCGCTCGATCCCCGGGACGGTCGGCGGCTTCGTGCGGATGAACGGCGGCGCCTATGGCCGCGAGGTCCAGGACGTGCTGATCGAGGCCGATGTCGTCCTGCGCTCTGGCGAGCGGCGCACGCTGAGCCTCGCCGATCTCGGCTATACCTATCGCCATTCGGCGCTGCCCGACGGCGCGGTGGTCGTGTCGGCGACCTTCCGCGGCGTGCCGGCCGAGTCGGCGGCGATCCAGGCGGAGATGGACCGCATCGCCGCCGCGCGCGAGGCGTCGCAGCCGTTGCGATCCAAGACCGGCGGGTCGACGTTCAAGAATCCGGACGGCCACAAGGCGTGGGCGCTGGTCGATGCCGCCGGTTGCCGCGGCTTGCGTCGCGGCGATGCGCAGGTATCGGAGAAACATACGAATTTCCTGCTCAACCTGGGTTCGGCGACGAGCGCGGAGATCGAGGGGCTGGGCGAAGAGGTGCGGGGCAAGGTGAAGGCGCATTCCGGGGTGACATTGGAGTGGGAAATCCAGCGGGTGGGGGTGACGGCATGAACCGCTCGTCCGTCATCCCCGCGAAGGCGGGGATCCAGAACCTCTGTGGTCGGCACCTGGCCGGAACGTCAGCCAGTCTGGATTCCCGCCTTCGCGGGAATGACGGAGGGGCTCGTGGCTGAGCGGGTGTCTTCTTCGCCCCTCCACATCGCCGTGCTGATGGGCGGCTGGTCCGCCGAGCGTCCCGTGTCGCTGATGTCCGGCGCCGGCGTCGCCGCCGCGCTGGAGGCGAACGGCCACCGGGTCACCCGCATCGACATGGGCCGCGACGTTGCGGCGCGCCTCGCCGAGGCGAAACCCGACCTCGTCTTCAACGCGCTGCACGGCTCGCCCGGCGAGGACGGCACGGTGCAGGGTATGCTCGACCTGATGGGCATCCCCTATACCC
>JAEWJQ010000217.1 GCA_023386515.1 Pseudomonadota bacterium
GATATCGGGATATTGCACCACGACGCAGCTGGTGTCGTCGTCGATCGCCGCGATCAGCGCATCGACGTCCGCATCCGCCCCCAGGGTCGGCAACGCGGTTTCCAGCGCATCGCCGGTATATTTCGCCATCGTCTCGGCGACGCTGACGTAATGCGGGTGCAGCCCGCTCGACAGGATCGCCTTGGCGCGCTTGGTGATGCGCCGCGCCATCCCGATCGCCTCCCAGCAGGCGGTCGAGCCGTCGTACATGCTGGCGTTGGCGACGTCGGTGCCGAGCAGACGCGCGACCTGCGTCTGGAACTCGAACAGCATCTGGAGCGTGCCCTGCGCGATCTCCGGCTGATAGGGCGTATAGGCGGTCAGGAACTCGCCGCGCTGGATCAGATGATCGACCGAGGCCGGCACATGATGCCGATAGGCGCCGCAGCCGAGAAAGAAGGGCACTTCGCCGGCGACCGTGTTCTTGCGGGCCAGCGCGGTCATGTGCCGCTCGACCGACAATTCGCTGGCATGCAGCGGCAGGCCCGCGATCGGCCCGTCCAGTCGCGCCGCCTCGGGCACGTCGACGAATAGCGCGTCGATATGATGGACACCGATCGTCGCGAGCATCGACTCGCGGTCATGGGACGTCAGGGGCAGGTAGCGCATGGGGAACAGCTCCCCCCTCCCGAGCGCGGAAGGGGTTAGGGGTGAGCCTGTCTACGAGAGGTGCTGCTGGAGGCGACCGGCCCACCCCCAGCCCCTCCCGCGCGCGGGAGGGCAGAAATCACCTTACAGCTTCGCGACGAACGCCTCGTAGGCGGTCTCGTCCATCAGCTCTTCCAGCTCGGACGGGTCGGACAGCGTGATCTTGAAGAACCAGCCTTCGCCCTCCGGATCGGAATTGACCAGCGACGGATCGTCGCCGAGCGCGGCAGTGCCCTCGATGACATGGCCCGATACCGGCGAATAGACGTCCGACGCGGCCTTGACCGACTCGACCACCGCGGCCTCGTCGCCCTTGCTCAGCTGCTTGCCTTCTTCGGGCACGTCGACGAACACGATGTCGCCGAGCTGGCCCTGCGCATAATCCGAAATGCCGACCGTCCCGGTCTCGCCGTCGACGTCGATCCACTCATGGTCTTCGGTGAAGTAACGGCTCATCTCACTTGGCTCCTGCACGGATATAGCGGTGGGGAACGAAAGGCATCGCCGCGACGGTGGCGTCGTGGAGCTTGCCCCGCTGGATCAATTTGAGCTGGGTACCCGGCGTGGCGAGCGCGGCGGGCACATAGGCCATGCCGATCGGCGCACCGACGCTCGGCGCAAAGCCACCCGAGGTGACGCGGCCGATGATCGCGCCATCGGCGTCGACGACGCTGGCACCCTCGCGCACCGGCTGGCGCCCGGCGACCGAGAGGCCGACGCGCTTCACCGCCGGTCCGTTGGCCCGCTCGTCGAGGATGCGCGCCGCGCCCGCGAAGTCCGCCGCCTCGCGACGCCGCTTGGACAGCGCGAACCCGAGATCGGCCATCACCGGCGTCGTCTCCGGATCGAGATCGTGACCATAAAGCGGCAAGCCGGCCTCGAGACGCAGCGAGTCGCGGGCGCCCAGGCCGATCGGCTTGACCTCGGGCTGCTCGCAGAGCGCCGTGGCGAAGCGCTCCGCGATGTCGGCCGGCAGCGAGATCTCAAAGCCGTCCTCACCCGTGTAGCCCGAACGGCTGATCCACAGTGGCGTGCCGTTCCAGCTGAACGCGCCGGCGGTCATGAACACCAGCGCATCAACGCCCGCCACGACCCGCACCAATGCGTCGACCGCCTTCGGCCCCTGCAAGGCGAGCAGTGCCTGCTCGTCCATCAGATTGATGACGACATCCTCGGGCAGCACGTCGAGCAGATAGGAGACGTCGTCATATTTGGTCGCGCCGTTGACGACCATGTAATGGCTCGCCTCGCCGAACGGATGCCCCTCGGGCAATGTCGTGACCATCAGGTCGTCCAGGATGCCGCCCTCGTCGTTGAGCAGCAGCGAATAGCGCATCTTGCCCGCCGCGAGTCCGGCCACGTCGCCTGGCAACACGGCCTCGAGCGCCTGCGCAACCCCGTCGCCGGTCAGGCCGACCTGGCCCATGTGGCTGACGTCGAACAGGCCGGCATTCTCGCGCGTCCAGACATGCTCGGCCATGATGCCCTCATACTGGACGGGCATCTCATAGCCGGCGAACGGCACCATGCGGCCGCCGCGGGCGCGATGCCAGCCGTCGAGGGGAAGATGCTGGATCGCGGGCTCGTCCGCTTCGCCGTCGAGCCGTTCCAGTTCGGCGTCCTGCGCCTGTTCGATCACCGCGTCGCTCATCACCCGGGCCTTTCAAAAGGGCAACAGGCCGCGGCGACGTGCCGCCTCCTGTCGGAAACCCCCTCTGTCACGGAACCTGAGAGCTTTGACCCGCGCCGGCGCGCCGTGCGGGCTTACCCCTTCGGTGGCCCCTGAAAGGGGCGCTTTCCAGAGTGTCGATGGCGGTCGCGCGGTCCCGTGTGCCTGAGAGATTCCGGGGTGGTTGCTCCTTCGGCGGCCCCCTTCACGAAGGCTCTCTCCCGCGCGCGCCTATGCGGGTTGCCCCGCATCGACTTGGCGCCGCTCTGACCGCGCGCCCGTGCCAAGTCAATCGGCAAACGACCGATCGACGGCTCAGCGTTGCGCGTTGTACTTGAGCTGGTCGTTGGTCAGCTGGAACCCGACCAGGGCTTCGAACGAGGCGCTCAGCACCGCCTGGCGGATATCGGGCCGGCTGAGCGGATCGGTTGCCGCATCCTCTTCACCGGCCTTGCGCTTCTTGGTCAGCTCGCGACGCACGTCGTCGGACAACGTCGCGGCGGCGCGCGCCACCTGGGTCGATGCCTGGCCGGTCGCCTGCGCGCGCGCCTGACCGGCGTCGAAGTGGACGCGGACCTGGCCGATGCGCTTCGCCGTCACCTGCGTCCCGCCACGCACCACCGCTATGTAGAAGGGCAGCGTCACGTCGCGCGCCGAATCGGTGCGGGTGCGACGGGCAAGCACCTCGAACGTCACCGTCGTCGCGATCTGCTCCCCGGCATCGTTGCACGTGCCGCGGACGTTGGTCATGTCGGCGACGACGTCGATCGCGCTGGCGTCCTGGCTGGTCGCCGGATCGCACCGCGTGCCGTCGCCGGTCCCCGCGGCGACGCCGACGGTCGGACAGGCCGAGCGCACGGCGGAGATGCCGCCTTCCACCACCTCGCCCTTGCCGGCGCAGCCGCCGAGGACGAGCGCGAGGGCGCAAGGGGCGAGAAGCGAGCTTTTCACGGTGAACGCGTACCTTTTCGAACGGGCGACACATCAGACCGGGTCGCCCCGGCCAAGCGGCGCGCACCATAGGAAGCGCCTTTCGTGCACGCAAGCAATCGCGTAGAGCAGGCGCCATGGCCTCCATCGCTCCGACCGCCGCGACGCCCGCCGGTGACAAGCCCGCGCTCGAACTGCTGATCGCGGCCCCCCGCGGCTTCTGCGCAGGCGTCGACCGCGCCATCCGCATCGTCGAGCTGGCGATCGAGAAGCACGGCGCCCCGGTCTACGTCCGGCACGAGATCGTCCACAACAAGTTCGTCGTCGACACGCTGAAGGCGAAGGGCGCGGTGTTCGTCGAGGAACTCGACCAGGTGCCAGACGGCAAGCCGGTGGTCTTCTCCGCGCACGGCGTGCCCAAGTCGGTGCCCGCCGCGGCGCAGGATCGTGGCCTCGACTATCTCGACGCGACCTGCCCGCTGGTCTCCAAGGTGCATCGCCAGGCCGAACGGCATGTCGATGCCGGCCGGCACATCGTCTTCATCGGCCACGCCGGCCATCCGGAGGTGATCGGCACGCTAGGCCAGGTGCCGGCCGGCGCCATGTCGCTGATCGAGACGGTCGAGGATGTCACCGCCTTCACTCCGGCCGATCCGTCAAACCTCGCATTCCTCACGCAAACGACGCTGTCGGTGGACGACACGGCGGCGGTCGTTGCTGCACTGCAGCATAAGTTCCCGACCATCCAGGGACCGCGCGGCGAGGACATTTGCTACGCGACGTCGAACCGGCAGGCGGCGGTGAAGGTGATCGCGGCGTCGTGTGACGCCCTGCTTGTCATCGGCGCACCCAATTCCTCCAACTCGCTGCGGCTGGTCGAGGTGGCGGAGCGCGAGGGGACGCCGGCGCGGCTGATCCAGCGCGCCGACGATCTCGACTGGGCGTTCCTCGACGGGGTCGGCACGCTGGGCATCACCGCCGGCGCCTCCGCGCCCGAACTGCTGGTGCGCGAGCTGGTCGACCGCCTCGCCACCCGCTTCGACATCACCGAGCGGGAAGAGGAGACGACGCGGGAGACAATCGCCTTCAAGCTGCCGCGCGGGCTTGAAGCGGCGGCCTGAGGCGTCGTTACGGGTCAGTCGATGGCGACGATCTGGTCGACGTTCTCGATCTCGACAGTGTGCTGGTAGCGCGCCAGCGAACGCGGCCGGCCGACCACGAGATTGGCGATCGGCCGCGCGCGGATACGGCCGCGCGCCGTCACCGTCCTACCTTTCAGATAGGTTTCGGGCGGCTGGCCGTATCTCTTTTCCAGCA
>JAEWJQ010000242.1 GCA_023386515.1 Pseudomonadota bacterium
CCGCCGGGGCGCGGCGGGTTACTGGCCACGCTGGCCCCCGCCTGCCCCACCCGCACCGCGCCGCCCGCCCGAGCGGCCGCCACCACCGGAGCCTGACTCGCCGCCGGCGAGCTGGCCGGTGATGACCTGCATCCCCGGCTTCAAACCACCGCTCAGCACCTCGGTCATCTGGCCGTTCGTATCGCCGGTGGTGATCTGCACCGGCTGCGGCTGGCCATCGGCACCCTTGACGTAGACGGTCTGGGTCGCACCGCGACCCAGCGTCGCCTGGCGCTGGTTACCGCGACGCGGCCGCCGCATGGTCAGCGATCCGGCGATGCCGTCGCTATCGGAGGCGTTGCCGCTCGACGGCTTGAAGCGCAGCGCGGCATTGGGGACGAGCAGCACGTCCTTCTTCTCGGAGGTGATGATGTCTGCGGTCGCGGTCATGCCGGGGCGCAGCTGCAGCGTCGGATTGGCGACGGTCAGGTCGGCGGCGTAGGAAACGACCTGATTGCTGGTCGACGTCGCGCTGGTCGTCGACGAGGACGAGGTGCTCGCCGCGCTGACCGTCAGGTTGGAGCCCAGGTCGACCCGGGTGATCGTCGCCGGGAAGGTCTTGCCCGGGAAGGCATCGACGGTGAAGCTCGCCTTCTGGCCGACCTTGACGCCGCCGACATCGGCTTCGTCGATCGCCACCTCCAGCTTCATCTTCGACAGATCCTCGGCGATGACGAACAGCGTCGGCGTGTTGAACGAGGCGGCGACGGTCTGACCAGGATCGACCTGGCGCGCCAGCACGACGCCGTTGACGGGCGAGCGGATCACCGAACGCGCCCGCTGCGTCTGGCTCTGGGCAAGCAGCGCGCGCGCCGCGGCGACGTTCGCCTGCGCCGTCTTGGCGGCGGCGACCGCGCGCTGATAATCGGCGCGGCCGGTCTGCAATTCGGTACCCGACGGCACGCGACCGCCCGACAGCTTGTAGACTTCCTCCAGCCGGGCGAGCTGGGCGCGGCTTTCCGACACGGTCGCCTGCGCCTGGTTCACCTGCGCGACATTGGCCGCGATCTGCGCCTGCTGCTGCTTGATCTGGTCGTCGATCTGCTGCGGGTCGATCAGCGCGAGCGGCTGGCCGGCGGTGACCCGATCGTTGACGTCGACCACGACCTTGGTGACCAGGCCCGACAGCTGCGAGCCGACCGTCACCTGCGGCGTCGGGGCGAGCTTGCCCGTCGCCGACACGCTGACGGTCAGATCGCCGCGTTCCGCCGCCTGGGTGGCATAGTCCGCCCCCTTCTTGCCGCCGAAGCAGCGGGTGACCAACAGGCCGAGCAGGATGACGCCGACGACGATCAGCACCCATTTCAGATAGCGCCGCCATGCCGGCACCGGCTTCACCCCCAGGAATTCGTCGGTCGTCTGCATTGCCGTGTCCTGGGCCAACAGCGGGTCTCTGTGCCGGAAGAAAGGGGGTCGGTGGCGGGCGTGCCGGTCGGAACGACGGCGCCGCGCGGCGGCGCTTCCGGGATGACGGTCGGGTCCCAGCCGCCGCCGAGCGCATTGTACAGCGCGACCAGGGCGGTCGCCTTGTCGGACTGCGCCTGGGTCAGGCCGTTCTGCGCCGACAACAGCGCCGCCTCCTGCGTGTTCAGCGTCGTGAAGTCGGTCAGGCCGGTGCGATATTGGCTGCGGGCCAGGATCGCGCTGTTGTTGGCGGCCTGATAGGCGATGCGGGACTGGATCTCGCGCTGCCGCGCCGAATCGAGCGCGACGATGGCGTTCTCGATATCCTCGAGCGCGGTCAGCACCGTGCCCTTATAGGCCGCCAATGCCGCGTCGGTGGCGGCCTCGTTGGCGCGGACGACGCTGCGGAGGCGGCCGCCGTTGAAGATCGCCTGGGTCAAACCGGCGAACAGGCTGCCGGTGATCGCATTGCCCAGGCTGCCGAGCGCCGTGGCGTTGGTGTTGACGTTGCCGGTGATCGCCAGCGCCGGATAGAGCGCGGCCTTGGCGACCCCGATCTGCGCGGTGGCGGCGGCGAGCGCGCGCTCGGCGGAACGGACGTCGGGGCGCCGGCGCAAGGTATCGGCGGGGATGCCGACCCCGACCGTCTCCGGCCCCCGCGGGATCGGACGCACCGCGGCCAATTGGCTGCGCAGCGCGCCCGGCGCCTGCCCGGTCAGCACGCCGATGCGCGCGACGGCGGCGGCATATTGCTGCTCGATCTGCGGCACGGTGGCGGCGGTCTGTGCGCGCTGAGCCCGCGCCTGCTCCGCATCGACCGAGGAGACCAGGCCGGCCTGCACCCGGAAACCCGCGATCTCCAGATTGTCGTCCTGGATCGCCAGGCTCGCGCGCGCATTGGCAAGCTGCGCCTGATAGGCGCGCGCGAGGATGTAGTTGGACGCGACCTCGCTCTCGACGGTCAGCAACGCCGTGGCATAGTCGAAGCCCGAGGCCTGATATTGCGCGCGGCTCGATTCGACGGTGCGGCGCAATTCACCGAACAGGCCCAGTTGGTAGCTCGCCGACAGGCCGGCGGAAAAGCTGTTGGTGCCGCCCCCGCCGGTATCGACGACGGTGCCGTCCGGCAGCGTGAACGACCGGCCGCCGCCACGCAGATTCTCGTTGCGCTGATAGCCGGCCGATCCCGACAGCGTCGGCAGCAGCCGCGCGCGGTTCTGGATCAGCGCCTCGCGCGCCTGGCGCAGCCGGGCCACCGCCTGGGCGACGTCGGTATTGGCGAGCCGCGCCTGCTCGATCAGCTGCCCGAGCGCCGGATCGTCGAAATTGGCCCACCAGCGGGTCAGATCCTCCGGCGTCGCCGCCGCGGGCACGGAATAGGCCGCGGGCACGCCGAGCTCGGCGGCAGCCTTCGGTCGGTAATTCGGGCCGACGGTGCAGCCGGCCAGTGCCGCGGTGACGAGCAGAAGGGCGGGAACACGAGCCATGGCGTGGTGTGTGGTCAATACACCGGGGGCCTGTCCAGTCTTATTATGTCGCAGAGTGTGCCACTTGCCCCGGCGGGAACGATGCGCACCGCCCCCGCCGGACGCGGATCATTCCAATTCCAGGATCACCTGATCCACGGCCAGGCTGTCGCCCGCCGCTGCGTTGACCGCCTTCACCGTCGCGCTCTTCTCGGCGCGCAGGATGTTCTCCATCTTCATCGCCTCGACCACGGCGAGTGGCTGCCCCGCCTCGACCTTGTCGCCTGCCGCGACGTCGAGCCGGACGAGCAGGCCCGGCATCGGCGCGATCAGGAACTTGGACAGGTCGGGCGGCACCTTCTCGAGCAGATGCTGCGCATAAGGCGCGACGCGGGCTGGCAGGACGCGCGCGACATGGCTAGCGCCGCGGGTCGTCAGACGGAAGCCGGTGCGCGTCGGCGCGATCTGCACCGACAGACGTGCCTCGTCCGCCAGCTCCGCCTCGCTCAGACGGTCGCCCGGCGTGTACTCGCTGCCGATATC
>JAEWJQ010000384.1 GCA_023386515.1 Pseudomonadota bacterium
CCTGGCGGTCGACCGGCAGGACCAGCTCGTTGATCGTCGCGACGCCCTGTTCGGGGTAGATGAACAGCCACTTCCAGTCGAGCGAGACGACCTGGATCTCCAGCGGCTTGTCATTGCCCGCCAGCGGCTTGCCCGGCGCGGTGCGCGACAGGGGCCGATAGGGGTCGAGCGTGTGCGTGCTGATCCAGGTCAGCGCGCCGAGCGCGATGACGATCAGCAGCGGCGCCGACCAGATGACGAGTTCGAGCCCCGTCGAATGGTCCCAGTCGGGCGCGTATTCCGCTTCCTTGTTCGCCGCGCGATATTTCCAGGCGAACAGGATGGTCAGCGCGATCACCGGCACGATGATCAGCAGCATCAGGAAGGTCGACCAGAGGACCAGGTCCGCCTGCTGCCGGGCGACGTCGCCGGCGGGGTTCATCACCACCCAGTCGCAGCCGCCGAGCAGGGCGGGCGCGAGCGACACCGCGGCGAGCGTGCGCAACCGGGTGCGGGCACGGGATGGGGAGAGCGTGGGACTGCGCATGGACGCGCAGCTAGGCTTGGTTGCTGCACCGCAAAATAGGACATTTTGTCCTATCCCACGGCCGGCGATCGGGCGATACAGGGGCGCGTTATCGTGCCGGGACCGACCGTCCGCCCGGCGCGTTGTCGCCCGGAGGCCGGTGGCCTTCCGCAAGAAGTCAGGAACGTAGATCATGGCCGTGGCAACCGCCTCTTCCGCCCCGCTCGAGCGCGACGCACGCGCCGTCAACACCCATGGCGACCAACAGGTCCGTCCGGGTGAAATCGCGATCGGCGTCATCATCGGCCGGACCTCCGAATTCTTCGACTTCTTCGTCTATGCCATCGCCTCGGTGCTGGTCTTTCCGCAGGTCGTCTTCCCCTATGTCGACCGGCTGACCGGCACGCTCTGGTCGTTCGCGCTCTTCCCGCTCGCCTGGGTGGTGCGGCCGATCGGGACGCAGATCTTCATGAAGATCGACCGTCGCCACGGCCGCGGCACCAAGCTGACCATCGCGCTGCTGCTGCTCGGCACCTCGACCGTGTCGCTCGCCTTCCTGCCCGGCTACAACGAGGCGGGGAATTGGGCGGCGATCCTGCTCGCGCTGTTCCGCATCGGCCAGGGTCTGGCACTCGGCGGCGCCTGGGACGGGCTCGCCTCGCTGCTCGCGCTCAACGCGCCGGAAAAGCAGCGCGGCTGGTATGCGATGGTGCCGCAGCTGGGCGCGCCACTCGGTCTGATCGTGGCGAGCGGCCTGTTCGCCTTCTTCCTCAGCAACATGCAGCCGGTCGACTTCCTCGCCTGGGGCTGGCGCTATCCGTTCTTCGTCGCATTCGCCCTGAACGTGGTGGCGCTGTTCGCGCGCCTGCGCATCGTCGTGACGCCCGAATATACCGAGCTGTTCAAGAGCCGCGAGCTGACCCCGTCGCCGGTCAGCGCGACGATCAAGGCGCAGTGGCGCAACATCATCATCGGCGCCTTCGCCCCGCTCGCCAGCTTCGCGCTGTTCCACATGGTGACGGTGTTCCCGCTGTCGTGGATCAACCTCTACACCGACCAGAACATCGCCCGCTTCCTCGGCATCGAGATGATCGGCGCGCTGTTCGGTCTCGCCTCCACCGTCGCCTCGGGCATGCTCGCCGATCGCATCGGCCGGCGCTCGGTGCTCGGCTATACCGCGGCGGCGATCGCGGCGTTCAGCGGCTTCGCGCCGCAGCTGCTGCGCGGCGGCGACGCCGGTGAGCTGGTGTTCATGATCGGCGGCTTCATCCTGCTCGGCCTGTCGTTCGGCCAGTCGTCGGGCGCGGTGACCAGCAACTTCCCCAAGCGCGCGCGCTATACCGGTGCGGCGCTGACCTCGGATCTCGCCTGGCTGTTCGGCGCGGGCTTCGCGCCGCTCGCCGCGCTGGTGCTGGCGAGCAAGTTCGGCCTGATCGCGGCGGGCGGCTATCTGCTGTCGGGCGCGCTCGGCACGCTGATCGCGCTCGGGCTCAACAAGGAACTGGCGCGCCGCCTCGACTGATCGGCACGAGGCCGAGGGCCCTGCAATCCTCCCCGCTCGCGGGGAGATGGCAGCGCGCAAGCGCTGACGGAGGGGGGGCGCCACGCCGCGCAACGCTCGCGGCTCCCCTCCACCGCCCGCGGCGGTACCCCTCCTCGCAAGCGGGGAGGATTTCAGTTCATCGGGTCGCCCGAGGCGCCGGTGCCGCCCATTCCGCCGCCCATGCCGCTCATGCCACCCATGCCCCCACCCATCGGCCGGCGTCCTGCACCGCCGTGCCCGCCGCGACCGCCCTCACGCCGGCCGCTCGAAGAGCGGACCTCGGCCCTGACCCGGACGTGCGGCAGTTCGTCCCACGTCAGCTTGCCGTCGTGGTTCTTGTCGAGCGAATCGAAACGCTGTTCGGCCGCGCGACCGAATTCCATCGGGTCGACGCCACGGTTGAAGTTGCGATCCGCGGCGGTGACCGGCTCGGGCAGATCGAAATAGCTGAACCGCGCCGCGCCGAGCGTGCCGGCGTCGTAGAGCACGCCGCGCGTACCCTGCGTGCTCGCGCCACCTTC
>JAEWJQ010000180.1 GCA_023386515.1 Pseudomonadota bacterium
GTGCTCAACAAGCCGCCCGGCCTGGCGACGCAGGGCGGCACCAAGACGCACGAGCATGTCGACGCGCTGCTCGACGCGCTGCAGTTCGAAAGCGAGGGTCGGCCCAAGCTGGTCCACCGCCTCGACAAGGACACCAGCGGCGCGCTGCTCGTCGCGCGGACCAGCCGCGCCGCCGCCTTCTTCGCCAAGGCTTTCTCCAGCCGGACGGCGCGCAAGGTCTATTGGGCCTTGGTGGTCGGCGTACCGTCGATCGACGACGGCATGGTCGACCTGCCGATCGCCAAGCAGCCCGGCACCGGCGGCGAAAAGATGCATGTCGACGAGGAGAATGGCCTGCCGTCGCGGTCGCGCTACCGCGTGATCGAGCGCGCCGGCAACCGTGCCTGCTGGGTCGAGCTGCAGCCATTCACCGGCCGCACCCACCAGCTGCGCGTCCACATGGCTGCGATCGGCCATCCGATCGTCGGCGACGGCAAATACGGCGGTCCCGCCGCTTTCCTGACCGGGGGGATCAGCCGCAAGATGCACCTCCATGCGCGGCGCATCCGCGTCGACCATCCCGACGGCGGCGCGATCGACGCCACCGCCGCGCTGCCGCACCATTTCGCCGAAAGCCTCGCCAGCCTCGGCTTCGAAGAGGCGCAGGGCGACGCGCTACCGCTCGAGGAGGCGAAGAAGGGTCCGCCGCCCAAGTCGGTGCTGAAGCAACGCGCAAAGGCGCACGCCAAGTCAATGCGCAAGGAACATCGCGGCGAGCGGCGCCGCCGCGGCGGTCGCGACTGATGCATCCGCATCCGGCATTCCGGCCGGAGCCCGACGCCGACTTGCTAGCGATGGCGGAGTCAATCGGTCTGGCGCACATCGTCGTTCCCGCCCCCGGGGGGCCGTTGACCGTGTACGCCCCGATCACCCGGCACGGAGAGAGCGTGCGCTTTCATGTCGCGCGCGACAATTCCGCCGCGGATCATTGCGACGGGGCCGATCTGGTCGTCGCGGTGCTAGGCATGCATGGCTATGTCAGCCCCAATTGGTACGAACGGCCCAGCAATCAGGTGCCGACCTGGAACTACGTCGCCATCGAACTGCGCGGCACCGCCACCGCAATCGGCGACGAGGAAACGGTCGAGCAGCTCGATCGCCTCGCCGTCTTGCACGAGCCGGCGGACGTGCCGTGGTCACGCGCCAAGATGGACCAGCACGCCTTCGCCAAGCTGCTGGCGGGCATCCGCGGCTTCGCGATCGACAAACCGACGCTCTCTGCCACCATCAAGCTCAGCCAGAACAAGACGGCGGCGGATCGCGCCGGTGTGGTCGCCGGCCTGACGCGTGGCGGTAGCCGGCTTCTGGCGCAGGCGATCGCCGCCGGCGCGCCGATCAGCGGGTGATGCGGGCGGTCGCGACGGCGCTCTGGAACAGCGCGTCGAGCGCGGTGTAGATGTCCTGGTCCGACGTCACCTTGGTGTACAGACCGGGCGAGGCGCAGGCCTGCAACGCCGGTTCGACTTGATACAAATAGGGTTTGACGTTGGTCTGCGACCAGCTGTCGTTGTCGAGCGATTGCGCCAGATATTCGGTGTAGAGCACCGCAATGCGGATGTTCCGCGCCTTGATCGTATCGCACTTCGTCGTGTCGAAGGCGATTTCCGGCCGGCCGTTCGACCGCGTTTCGTCGCGCATGCCGTCGGTGATGACGAACATGATCGCCTGTGGCTTGGCATTGGTGGTGATGCCGTCGCCGGGGTTCGGCATCCAGGCGTTGATCTGTGTGAACGCGTCCGAACTGCCGGTGTCCCGGTCGTTGTAGCCGACCTCCGTCGACTTGCAGGCGCTGGTCGGACAGCCGTTGGAATAGAAGTTCGACGGCGTCAGGTTGGTCGTCTTCGTCGACGCGCCGGACAGCCCGTTTGGATCGTCGATGGCGTACAATTTGGAAAAGCCGCCCGCACCGCGGAACGTCGCGATTGCCATCCGATACTGCGCACCGTTCTTGCTGGACGTGCTCTGCGCGTCGGAGGTCAGCTTCGACACCGCCGTGCCTTCCTCGTCGATGCGCAGCGTCAGGCCGTAGGATTTGGCGACGCCGTACAGATCCTGCGTCGAACCATCCTTGGCCTTGCCCTTGAGGTCGTTGGTCGAATGGCAGGCAAACTGGCATTTGCTGCTGTTGCTGTTGGCAACGATGGTCAGGCCGGCAGAGGTCGTCGGCAATGCCATCGATCCGGAGACGTCGAGCAGCATGTAGAAATCGATGTCCGGCGCGGTCGCGTTGGTCGTGGTCGACCGGCCGCCGATGTTGAGGTTGGCCATGCCCAACAGCCGGGCAAAATTGTTGGGCGATTGCGCGGTATAGACCACGGTCGCGACGCGCCGCCCGGTGCTGTCCTTCGGCGCGGTAACCGTAAGGCTCGTGATCCGCGCCTGATTGGCGTCGATCAGCGCCTGTGCCTGCGTATTGAACATCTGCGTCGCCAAGACTGAGGCCGTGACGTCATCGATCGTCATCACCTGCTTGCTGACCGCGACCAGCGCCGCGGCATCCGCGATGGCGTTCAGCTTGGTCTGTGTCTTCATCGCCCGCGCATAGTCGATGCCCATACCGACCGCGAACGACAGCGGCAGCAGGCCAAAGCCGAAGATCATGAAAACGCCGCCACGCCGGTTGGCGCGCAGGCGACGGAGCAGGGCGATCAAGGAAACCATCGTCGTTCGGACCCTCAGCAATCCGTGCAGTCGATTTTGTTGGAGTTGCGCGGCAGCATGAATAGATTGTCGCCCAACTTCATCGGCCCGATGAAGCCGAAGTTCATCGGCGGCTTGTAGTTGTACGTCACCTCGGCAAACAGCATGTAGCTGTTCTGGACGCGCAGACCGAGCGGAATGGTCGCGGTATCGCCGGCATTGAGCGCTGCACCATTCAGACTGCGGCTCCACACCACTTTCGTGCGGAACAATACATCGGTGTAGACCTGCGTCACCCGGATCGTCGCACGGCTGGCATCGTACGGCGCCAACACCATCGTCGTCGCGTTGAGGTTGCTGTCGATCTCGCCTTTGGTGGTCGTACCGGAGACGTTCTGCGCGACCAGATCGGCGATCGCGCGGGTCGCAACCGTCACCTTGCGGTTGCAGGCGATGCCGTCCTCGATCTGTAGGCTGCCGAGCCACAGCACGATCAGCACCGGCGCTACCGCGGCGAACTCCACCAGCGCCGTGCCGCGCCGGTCCTCGGCCAGACCGGGCCGGACGAGACCGCGCAACATCAGTAATTCTCCGTCTTGGCAACCGAGGTCGCCATGATCAGCCGCGTGTTGCGGCCCTGGTCCGAGAAATCGAGACCGAGCGGCCCGGTCTGCAACGGCCACATATACAGCAGGCGGACCATCACCACCGAGCCCTGGCTGCCCAGGCTGTAGCTCATCGGCGTCTTCAGATTGCCCGACGAATCCTTGGTCAGGTCGGGCAGAGTGGTGGTCATCGCGCCCCAGCTGGTCGCGCTCTTGACCTCGACGAACAGCCGCGAACAGCTGAGATAGGCGGGCAGGCGCGCGCAGGCCTGGGTGC
>JAEWJQ010000130.1 GCA_023386515.1 Pseudomonadota bacterium
GAGGCTGTTCCTGCGCGGCACGCTGTCGCGCTTCGACGACAATGAGACGCGCGACCAGTTCATCGTCGACAACGAATCGAACGTCACCGCGACCAGCGCGACGACGGGCACGTTCCGCGGCCGCGGCAGCGAGCGCGTGCGGCGCCGGCAGGAGGTGGACAACACCAAGTCGGTGCAGGGCGGCGGCAACTTCCGCTTCGGCGACGCCGCGCTCGACATCACCGGCGCCTGGACGCGCGCGCAGAAGCGCGATCCACTACGCTCGGAGTACAATTTCCGGACGGGCGGCAGCGCGCTGACCGTCAACTACGATGTGTCGGATACGCCCTACACCTTCACCCCCACTGTGCAGCCCAACGCCAATCAGACCGCCTACAGTCTCAACAGCGTCAACTACGATTATCGCAACGCGGTCGAGACCTTATGGCAGGGCCGTGCCGACCTCACCCTGCCATTGTCCGTCGGTAGCGACAGCGCGATCAAGCTGGGCGTCAAATATCTCGACCGCCGCAAGACCAACGATCGCGATTACCTGACCTATGGGCTGACCAGCGGCCGCACCTTCACGCTCGCCAACGTCTCCTACCTGGGCGATACGAGCTTCTACGATCGCTACACCTTTCCGGTTCGCGTCGGCTACGACACGGCGCAGGCCTATACCGCGGCGAACCCCGGCATCATCACCGCCAATATCGCGTCCAGCCGCGCCAACAGCCTTGCCAACGATTATGACGTGCACGAGCAGATCTGGGCCGGCTATGCGATGGCGACCGCGCATCTCGGCCCAGTGACGCTCGTGCCGGGCGTCCGTGTCGAACACACGCAAGACCGCACCAAGGGCAAGCTGATCACCGCCAGCTCGGCGCTCAACAGCGACTATAATGCGTTTGGGTCAAAGGATTACACCAACTGGTTCCCGGGCCTGAACGCCAAATGGGAGGTGACGGACGGACTGATCGTCCGCGCCGCGGCGACGACGTCGCTCGGCCGGCCGAACTATCCCGCCCTGGCGCCCTATGTGCTGATCGATCAGACCACCTCGCCGAACGCGATGACGCTCGGCAATCCGAACCTGAAGCCCTACAAGGCGGTCAATCTCGACAGCGCGATCGAATATTATCTGCCCGGCCAGGGCCTGATCTCCCTCGGCTATTTCTACAAGCATGTCGACGATCCGATCTATACCGGCTCGACGCTCAACGTGAACGGCACCTACGCTGGCCAGGCGCTGACCGGCGTCACGGTGACGCAGGCGACCAACGTCGACAGCGCCGTGCTGCAAGGTCTTGAGGCGAACCTGCAGGTCCGCTTTACGTTCCTCCCCGGCGCGCTCGACGGATTCGGCATCGCCGCCAATTACGCGCACATCACCGGCCACGGTGACGGCAACATTCCCGGCGGACGCAGTGGGCGCTTCCCGCTGTTCCTCCAGTCGCGTGACGTCGGCACGGCGCAGGTCTTCTACGAGAAATACGGCGTCGCGATCCGCGCCGCCTATTCGTTCCGCTCGAAATATCTCGACACGATCGGCACGACGGCGGCCACCGACCAATATACCGACGCCAACGGCCAACTCGACGCCAACATCAGCTACGAGGTGACGCCACAGCTGACCTTCTTCGGACAGGCACTCAATCTCACCGACGCGCCGTGGCGGCGGTTTATCGGCACCAAGCCGCTCTTGGTCGAGCGCGAACGCTATGGCTACAGCTTCCGCTGGGGCGCGCAGCTGCACTTCTAGGAGAGGGTTGGCGTTGACGAAGGGGATTTTTCTGGCGAGCGCTCTGCTCGCGACCGCACCGGCCTTGGCGCGCGAGCCGGCCGTACCGGCGGGATTACGGGTCGACCGCGTCGTGATGCTGATGCGCCACGGGGTCCGACCGCCGACCAAAGCACCCCCGATGCCGCCGGACACCGCGGCCGATCGCTGGCCGGACTGGCCGGTCGCACCCGGCTTTCTCACGCCCCACGGCGCAGCGGCGATAGGGCTCGTCGGCCGTTACGATCGCGCCGCCTGGACTGCGCTGGGGCTGCTCGCACGCTCCGGCTGCCCTAAGGTGCGGATCGTTGCCGACAGCGACCAACGCACGATCGAGACGGCGCGCCACTATGCCGCCGCGCTCGTTCCCGGCTGTACCGTCGCCACGGAGCATCGCCCTCAGGACGTGGCAGACCCGATCTTTTCACCGATCGACGAGCAGGCGACTGCGTTCGACGCAGAGGCGGCGCGCAAGGCGGTGTTCGCCGCGGCGGGGCCTGGCGGCATTGCGGCGGAAGAGCGCCGTCTCGCCCCTCTGATCCAACGGCTCGACACGATCCTGTGCAACGGGGTGAAGCCGGACTGCGGCGTCGCCGCCAGCGGCCCATCTGATTTGGCGCCCGCACGACCGGGCAAGCGCCCGAAACTGACCGGCGTGCTCGACCGCGCGTCCACCGCGGCGCAGATCCTGCTGCTCGAATATGCCGAGGGCAAGCCGATGGCACAGGTCGGCTGGGGACGTGCCACGGCTGCGGACATCGCGACACTCGCCGAATTCCACGCGGTCGAATTTCGGCTGCTCGCCCGGCCCAGCTATGTCGCTCGCGCCAATCTGGCGCTGATCGCGCCGCTGATCGCCGACGCCGTCGCCAAACCCGACGGTGCGGTCATTACCATGCTGTCGGGGCATGACACGAATATCGCCAGCCTCGGCGGCCTGCTCGATCTCCACTGGCAGGTGCCCGGCCTGGCGGCGGACGATCCCAGCCCCGGCGGTGCCATCGTGTTCGAGCGGCTCATCGACCGGTTAGGGAAGCGCTACGTCCGCGCCCTCTATCGATCGCAGACGGTGGATCAGATCCGCAGCCTGACCCCGCTGACGGGCAAGGCTTCACCCTATGTCGCAGTGCTGCCGATCGCCGGGTGCAGCGCCCACGGTATCAAAGGCCTGTGCAGCGCCGAGCAATTCGCCACCTTGTTGGCGGTGCAGCGCTGACGGGATCGGCCGGCGGGCCGCCCCGCCATTACAGCGGTTTGAAGCCGCCGATGCCGCGCAGATACTGGACGCGGATGGTGGTGACGGTGACCCCGTCGCCGGCATCCACCAAAGCCTGTGAGAAGGGCGGTCGCGAGCGGCCGATCGTCCCGTTTCCTGGCAGGCCGACGCCGTCGTTCCAGATGGAGAATTTGTCCTTGCCCGTACGATTGTGCCGCAGCAGCAGCGCATAGCGGCCGGCGCGCGGTACCTGGACGCACATCGCGAACGGCCCGGTGCTCGGCGGGGTCGCGCGCGTCCGCCGGAACGTCTTGCCCGACGCGGCGAGTTCGGTGTCGTCCTTGAGGAA
>JAEWJQ010000150.1 GCA_023386515.1 Pseudomonadota bacterium
TTCCCCGCCAGCTGATGAATTGCGGCGGGCCGACCCTGATCCCGGCGCTGCACCGGCTCGCCGCGGTCCGCGCGCAGGTGCTGTCATGAACCGCACCGCCCGATTGGCGATATTGGCGGCGCTGGTCGTCCTCACTTTCGCCGCATCACTGGGCGCAGGCAAGCAGGGCCTGCCCTGGGGAAACGACGCCGCCACCGCGATCATCATCGAGCTGCGACTGCCGCGGGCGTTGCTCGGCCTGCTGCTCGGCGCGATGCTCGGTCTTTCGGGTGCGGTGATGCAGGGCTTCCTGCGCAATCCGCTCGCCGATCCCGGCGTCGTCGGCGTCTCCTCCTCCGCCGCGCTCGGCGCGGTCGCGGTGATCCTTTACGTCGGGGCGGGTAGCCTCGGCGTCTTCGCCGGGGCGATGGCAGGTGCGCTGGCGGCGATGGCGCTGCTCGTCGCCCTGACCTGGCGGGGCGCCGACCCCGTCGCCTTCGTGCTGGCGGGAACGGTCCTCGCCAGCCTTGCCGGCGCGCTCACCGCCTTTCTCATCGCGATCGCGCCCAACCCCTATGCCGTGGCGAGCGTGCTCGACTGGCTGATGGGCGCGCTGACCGACCGCGGCCTTGCCGATGTTGCGCGTGCCGCGCCGCCGATCCTCGTCGGCCTGCTGCTGCTCGCCACGACCGGCCGCGCGCTCGATGCGCTGGCGCTGGGGGAAGCGGCGGCGCGCTCGCTCGGCGTCGATCTGGTGCGAATACAGGCGTTGGTGGTGCTCGGCACCGGCCTCGGCGTCGGTGCAGGCGTGGCGGCGACCGGCGTGGTGGGCTTCGTCGGCCTCGTCGTGCCGCATCTGCTGCGTCCGCTGTTCGGCCACCGCCCGTCCGACCTGTTGTTGCCGAGCGCACTTGGCGGTGCGGTGCTGCTGCTCGTCGCTGACAGTCTCTGTCGCCTGGCGCCGGGTGCCAGCGAGGTGCGGCTGGGCGTGGCGATGGCGCTGATCGGCGCCCCCTTCTTCCTGATCCTGTTGTTGCGCCGGCGGGGGCAGGCATGGATCTGACCGCGCAAAGGCTCAGCGTCGCACTCGACGGCCGCACCGTGCTTCGCGATGTCGATGCGCGACTGCGGCCCGGACGGGTGACGGCGATCCTCGGGCCCAACGGGGCCGGCAAGAGCAGCCTGCTCAAGGCGCTGGTCGGCCTGCTGTCACCACAGTCCGGTACGGTGACGCTCGACGGCCGCGCGGTGGGCATGATCGGGCGGCGGGAGCGGGCGCGACTGATCGGCTATCTGCCGCAGGAAGGCGCGGTGCATTGGAACCTGCACGCCCGCGACCTCGTCGCTCTGGGGCGCCTGCCGCATCGGGCGCCGTTCGCCGGTGTCGGTGCGGCCGACAGGGCCGCGATCGATGCGGCCCTCGCCGCCACGGAGACGGCGCATCTCGCAGACCGTCCGGTCGCCGCCTTGTCGGGCGGGGAGCGTGCGCGCGTGATGCTCGCGCGGGTGCTGGCGGGCGAACCGCGCTGGCTGCTCGCCGACGAACCGCTCGCCAGCCTCGATCCCGCGCATCAGATCGACCTGCTCGACCGGTTGCGCGGGCTGGCCGTGGCCGGCTGCGGCGTAGGGCTGGTGCTGCACGATCTCGCCCAGGCGGCCCGGATCGCCGACGACGTGCTGCTGCTCCGCGACGGGCGCGTCTCCGCGGCGGGCAGTGCGGCTGAGGTGCTGACGCCCGATGTGATCGCCGACGTGTTCGACGTGGCGGTCGCGCGATTGCCCGGTAGCCGCATCATGGTGCCGGTCGGGCGCATCGCACGCTGAGCGGTGGCCGGTGCTGGCGGCGGGGAATCGACGTAGGGCATTCGGCGGCCTATGCGCGCTGGCGTGACCGCACCGCTCCGCCTCCGTCTCGACCTTGCCGCCCTTGCCGACAACTGGCGCAGCCTTGCCCGGATGAGCGGCCGAGCCGCTTGCGGTGCCGCGGTCAAGGCGAATGGCTATGGCCTCGGCGCGGAAACCGTCGCGCGGTCTTTGGCGGACGCAGGATGCCGCGACTTCTTCGTCGCCACCTGGGCCGAGGCGGAGCGCCTGGCGCCGCTCGGCCTGCCCAATGTGTCGGTGCTGCATGGCATACGGGGCGAGGACATGGCGCTGGCCAGTGCCGGCGTCGCGCGGCCGGTGCTCAACACGCCGGCGCAGATCGCGCGCTGGCGTGAGTCCGGGGGCGGCGCCTGCGACATGATGGTCGACACCGGCATCAACCGGCTCGGCATCGCCCCCGACGTCGCGGTCGGGCTGGTCAAGGGATTGCGGATCGAGACGCTGATGAGCCATCTCGCCTGCGCCGACGAGGATCATCCGCTGAACGCCGCGCAATGTTCGGCCTTCGCCGCGCTGCGGGGGCACACCGGTGCCGCCCGGATGAGCCTGGCAAATTCGGCCGGGATCGCGCTCGGCAGCGCCTATCATTTCGACCTGACCCGACCGGGGCTCGCCTTATACGGTGGCGAACCGCGGCAGGAGTTTGCCAGCATCATCCGCCAGGTCGTCTTTCCGGAGGCGCAGATACTCCAGCGCCGAACCGTGCGCGCCGGTGACACCGTCGGTTACAATGCGACCTGGTCTGCCCCGCAGGATACGGAGGTCGCGATCCTCAACCTCGGCTATGCCGACGGCTATCGCCGGGCGTTTTCCAATTGCGGCAGTGCCGGCGCGGGCAGGCTGCCGGTGATCGGCCGCGTCTCGATGGACCTGCTCGCGATCGACGTGTCGATGGCGCCCGATCTGGCGGAGGGCGATTGGGTGACGATGGACTATGCCCTGCCGGCGGCGGCCCAGGCGAGCGGCGTGTCGCAATATGAATTGCTGACGGGGCTGGGGCGGCGGTTCGGCCGATAAGGTGCCGCCCGCCACCGACCGATGCGCATAGCCTTCACCGCTCCACGCACATGGCGATGCCCATGCCGCCGCCGATGCACAGCGTCGCCAAGCCCTTCTTCGCGTCCCGCTTCTGCATCTCGTAGAGCAGGGTGGTCAGGACGCGGGCGCCGCTGGCGCCGATCGGGTGGCCAATGGCGATCGCGCCGCCGTTAACGTTGACCTTGTCCGCATCCCAGCCGAGCTCCTTGCCGACCGACAGCGCCTGCGCGGCGAACGCCTCGTTCGCCTCGATCAGGTCGAGGTCGGCGATCGTCCAGCCCGCCTTGTCGAGCGCGCGGCGGGTGGCAGGGACGGGGCCGATGCCCATCACCGACGGGTCGACGCCGGCCGACGCCCAGCTCCTGATCGTCGCGAGGACCGGCGCGCCGCGCCTCTCCGCCTCTTCGCGGCTCATCAGCACCAGCGCCGCGGCGCCATCGTTGAGGCCGCTGGCATTGGCGGCGGTGACGGTGCCGTCCTTCTTGAAGGCGGGACGGACGGCCGAGACGGCGTCGAGCGTCGCACCGGCGCGGATATATTCGTCCTGGTCGACGATCGTGTCGCCCTTGCGGCCCTTGACCGTCACCGGCGCGATCTCGTCGGCGAAGCGGCCCGCGGCGCGCGCCGCCTCGGCCAGGTTCTGCGAGCGGACGGCGAAGGC
Source organism: Pseudomonadota bacterium (assembly GCA_023386515.1). Next base: position 3,563 of record JAEWJQ010000150.1, read on the forward strand.
ATCCTGGTCGCCGCGCGTGACCTGATATTCCTCCGCCAGATTCTCGGCGGTGATGCCCATGTGATAGCCGTTGAACACGTCGGTCAGGCCGTCGTGGACCATCGTGTCGACCAGGCTGACGTTGCCCATCTTGGTGCCGCCGCGCATCGTCTGGGCATGCGGGCTGAGGGACATCGACTCCTGGCCGCCGGCGACGACGATCGTCGCGTCGCCGGTCTGGATCGCCTGTGCCGCCAGCGCCACCGCGCGCAGTCCCGAGCCGCAGACCTGATTGACGCCCCAGGCCGGCACCTCCTTGGGCACGCCGGCGGCCATCGACGCCTGACGCGCCGGATTCTGGCCCTGCGCCGCGGTCAGCACCTGGCCCAGGATCACCTCCGACACCTCGTCGCCGGCGACGCCTGCCTGGGCCAGCGCCGCCTCGATCGCGACGCGGCCGAGCTCGTGCGCCGGCGTCGCGGCGAAGGCGCCGAGGAAGCTGCCGACGGGGGTACGCTTGGCGGCGGCGATGACGATCTCGGTCATGATGAACTCCTTTGCGGGCCTATCTAGTCGGCGGAAGCGCCGCAATCCAGTCGGCGAGTGGCTGCCACAGGGCGGCGCGGGCACGACCGCCGACGATCATGCCGACATGGCCGAGGGCGACGTCGCGCCGGTCGGCCAGACCGATCGCGGTCGCGGCGGGTACGATGCGGTCGGTCAGCGACACGAACTCCACCGCCGGACAGCCGAGGCGATCCGGTCCGGCGGGGGCGCCCGCTATCCGCCAAAGACCGCGACCGGGCGTGTCCTGCGCGACGAAATCCTCGAACAGGTCGCGGGCGAAGGCGAGCGGCAGCGGCGCACCGCCATTCGCCCAATCCTCCAGCCGGACGAAGGCGCGTGCGGCGTCGCTGGCCGGGTCGAGTTGCGCGAAGCGGGCGAATTTGTCGACCGTGCGGGCGGGGTCGAGCCGCCAGAAGCCGGCCTGCAGCGCCTCCATCGGCAGGACGCCGAGCGCATCGGCGGCCGGCGCCGCCGTATCCCACAGCTCGAGCATCGCGGCGCGCTGCTGCTCGCCATAGCCGCGATAATGCCAGGGCGAGGCGATCGTCGCGATCCCCGCCACCGGCGTCGCCGCCGCGGCGGCGAGGGCGAGCGTGCCGCCGAGGCAATAACCGACCAGGACCGGCGGCTGCGCGAACGTCCGCAGCAGGGGCACCAGCAGCCGTTCGACATGCGCGCTGACGCCGAGCTCGCGATCCGCCTCGCCGGGTTCGCCCCAGTCGACCAGATGGACGGACAGCCCCTGCGCCGCGAGCCATTGGGCCAGCGACGCTTCGCCGAGGTCGAGCACCGCCGGCGGGTTGATCAGCGACGGCACAAGCACCACAGGTC
>JAEWJQ010000164.1 GCA_023386515.1 Pseudomonadota bacterium
CGCCGCATTTACACGCTGCCGCTCGCCCAGGGCACCGGACGGGGCGCCGCCCTGATGCAGCGCGCGGTCGCCGATGCCCAGGCGATGAGCAAGCGTCGGCTGCTGCTCGGCGTGCTCGGCAGCAACATGCGCGCCCGCGCCTTCTACGAGCGTCAGGGCTTCGCCGTCGCCGGGACCCGCCAATACCGGGTTGGTGCAGCGTTGTGCGACGATGTCATCTACGCACGGGCGCTTTAGTCGACCCGTCAGCGCGCGGTCAGCCGCGCCGCGTGCCAGCGCAGATGATCGGCCATGAAGGTCGATACGAACAGATAGCTGTGGTCGTAGCCCGGCTGCATGCGCAGCGTGCAATCGATCCCCGCCGTCCGGCACGCATCGGCGAGCAGCTCGGGCCGCAGCTGCTCGGCCAGGAACTGGTCGGCATCGCCCTGGTCGACCAGCAACTCCGGCATCCGGGCGCCGTCCTCGATCAGCGCCACCGCATCGTGGCGCCGCCAAGCGGCATGGTCGTCGCCGAGATAACCACTCAACGCCTTCCTGCCCCAGGGCACCTGCGAGGGTGCGACGATCGGCGCGAAGGCCGATACCGCCCGAAACCGTTCCGGAAAGGTGAGGCCGATCGTCAGCGCGCCATGACCGCCCATCGAATGGCCGAGGATCGACTGACGCGACAGGTCCGCCGGGAACTCCGCGCCGATCAGCGCGGGCAGCTCTTCGGTGACGTAGCTCCACATCCGATAGTGCGGCGCGAACGGCGCTTCGGTGGCATCGACGTAGAAGCCGGCGCCGAGCCCGAAGTCATAGGCACCATCGGGATCGTCCGCGACGCCCGGGCCACGCGGGCTGGTGTCCGGCGCGACGAAGATCAGGCCCAGTTCGGCGCAGGCACGGCGGTACTCGCCCTTGTCGGTGACGTTGGCATGGGTGCAGGTCAGCCCCGACAGATACCAGACGACCGGCAGCGTCGCGCCAAGCGCATGATCGGGCACGAAGACCGAGAAGGTCATCGGCGTGCCGGTCGCCGCACTCGCGTGGCGGTAGACGCCCTGCGTCCCGCCATGCGCCATGGCCGTCGAGACCGTCTCCACACCCATGCCCATCGTCATGCGGCTGGCCGATGCATGGCGCAGACCTTATTGCCCGACGGGTCACGCAGATAGGCAAGGTATAGCCGGCCGAACGGGCTGTCGCGCCAGCCCGGGGGGTCCTCGCACGCGGTGCCCCCGTGCGCGATGCCCGCCGCGTGCCAGGCATCGATCGCGTCGGGGTCCGCGGCGCGAAAGCCGATCGTCCCGCCATTGGCGTGGCATGCCGGTGCCCCGTCGATCGGGGTGGTGAGCATGAAGAAGCTGCCGGCATGCATATAGGCGACACGCCCCTTCGGATCGCGGCGTCCCGGCGGGATGCCGAGCGCGGCCAGGGCGGCGTCGTAGAAGGCCTGTGATGCCGCGATGTCGTTGGCACCGACCATGACGTGGCTGAACATGTCCGCTCTCCTTAGTAGATGACGACGCTGCGGATGCTCTCGCCCGCATGCATCAGGTCGAAGCCGGTGTTGATCTCGTCCAGGCTGAGCCGGTGGGTGATCATCGGGTCGATCTCGATCAATCCGTTCATATACCAGTCGACGATCTTCGGCGTATCGGTGCGGCCGCGCGCGCCGCCGAACGCGGTGCCCTTCCAGGTCCGGCCGGTGACGAGCTGGAAAGGCCGCGTGCTGATCTCCTTGCCCGCCTCGGCGACGCCGATGATGATCGATTCGCCCCAGCCCCGGTGCGCGCTCTCCAGCGCCTGGCGCATCACCACCGTGTTGCCGGTGCAGTCGAAGGTGTAATCGCCACCGCCGTCGGTCATCGCGATCAGATGCGGCACGATGTCGCCGACGTCGCGGGGATTGACGAAATCGGTCATGCCGAAGCGGCGGCCCCATTCCTCGCGATCGGGATTGATGTCGACGCCGATGATGCGCAGCGCGCCGGCGAGCTTCGCGCCCTGAATGACGTTGAGGCCGATGCCGCCCAGCCCGAAGACGATCACCGTCGCACCGGGCTCGACCTTGGCAGTGTTGACCACTGCGCCGACCCCGGTGGTCACGCCACAGCCGATATAGCAGCTGGTGTCGAACGGCGCGTCGTCGCGGATCTTCGCGACCGCGATCTCCGGCAGCACGGTGAAGTTCGAGAAGGTCGAGCAGCCCATATAGTGGAAGATCGGCTGCCCCTTGTAGCTGAAGCGGGTGGTGCCGTCCGGCATCAGCCCCTTGCCCTGGGTCGCGCGGATCGCGGTGCACAGGTTGGTCTTTTGGCTGAGGCACGATTTACACTGGCGGCATTCGGGCGTGTAGAGCGGGATGACGTGATCGCCCGGCACGACGCTGGTTACGCCGGCGCCGACCTCGCGCACGATGCCGCAGCCTTCATGGCCGAGCACGCTGGGGAACAGGCCCTCGCTGTCGAGCCCGTCGAGCGTATAGGCATCGGTGTGGCAGATGCCGGTCGCCATGATCTCGACCAGCACCTCGCCGGCCTTGGGGCCTTCGAGGTCGAGTTCGACGATCTCCAGCGGCTGTTTGGCCTCGAACGCGACGGCGGCGCGGGTCTTCATGGGCAATGGCTCCGATCGATGATGAGCGGACCGGTATTCACTGCGCGCTTCGGCCGCAAGCATCCAGGGTTGATCGTCGCCGCCGGCCTGCTAGTCGCATTTGCAACGATATGTGGAGAGGTGGCGGCTGTGACCCCCGATTTTGATTTCGCGCTCGGCGAGGCGGCGGAGATGATCCGCGACAGCACCCGGCGCTTCGCGACCGACCGGATCGCGCCGCTGGCGGCGAAGATCGACGCCGACGACTGGTTCCCGCGCGACGAGCTGTGGCCGGCGATGGGGGAGCTTGGCCTGCACGGCATCACCGTCGAGGAAGCCGACGGCGGCCTCGGTCTCGGCTATCTCGAACATGTCGTCGCGGTGGAGGAGGTTTCGCGCGCCTCTGGCTCGATCGGGCTCAGCTATGGCGCGCATTCCAACCTCTGCGTCTACCAGATCCGCCGCTGGGCCGATCCGGAGCAAAAGGCGAAATATCTGCCCAAGCTGATCTCCGGCGAACATGTCGGCAGCTTGGCGATGTCGGAGGCGAACGCCGGTTCCGACGTCGTGTCGATGAAGCTGCGGGCGCGTGAGACGGATCGCGGCTACGTGCTCGACGGGACGAAGTTCTGGATCACCAACGCCGCATATGCCGACACGCTGGTCGTCTACGCCAAGACGGGCGAGGGCAGCCGCGGCATCACCGCCTTCCTGATCGAGAAGGACATGCCCGGCTTCTCGATCGGCCAGAAAATTGACAAGATGGGCATGCGCGGCTCGCCGACCGCCGAGCTGGTGTTCGACGGGTGCGAGGTACCGCGCGAGAACGTCATGGGTCCGCTGAACGGCGGGGTCGGGGTGCTGATGAGCGGCCTCGACTATGAGCGCGCGGTGCTCGCCGCGATCCAGCTCGGCATCATGCAGGCCTGTCTCGACGTCGTCATTCCCTATATCCGCGAGCGCAAGCAGTTCGGCCAGCCGATCGGCCAGTTCCAGCTGATGCAGGCCAAGGTCGCCGACATGTATGTCGCGCTCAATTCGGCGCGTGCCTATGTCTATGCGGTGGCGAAGAGCTGCGACGCGGGCAAGACGACCCGCTTCGACGCGGCCGGCGCGATCTTGCTGGCCAGTGAGAATGCGGTGAAGGTGTCGCTGGAGGCGATCCAGGCGCTGGGCGGTGCGGGCTATACCAAGGACTGGCCGGTCGAACGCTTCATGCGCGACGCCAAGCTGCTCGACATCGGGGCCGGCACCAACGAGATCCGCCGCATGCTGATCGGCCGCGAGCTGATCGGCGCCGCCCCGAAGGTGGCGCAGTGAGGACGGCGGCATGAACGCCCCGGTCATCCCGACCACCGCCGCCATTGACCCGGCGCTTACGACGCACAACCGTGCGTTGGCGGAACGGCTGCGGGCCGACGTTGCCCGGGCGGCACGCGGCGGCAGTGACGCGGCGCGTGAGCGCCACACCGGCCGTGGCAAATTGCTGCCCCGCGACCGGGTCGAACGGCTGCTCGATCCCGGCAGTCCGTTCCTCGAGATCGGGCAGCTCGCCGCCTACGACCTCTACGACGGGGAGGTGCCCGGCGCGGGCATGATCGCCGGCATCGGCCGCGTCTCGGGCCGGCAGGTGATGATCGTCTGCAACGACGCGACGGTGAAGGGCGGCACTTATTACCCGCTCACCGTCAAGAAGCATCTGCGCGCGCAGGAGATCGCGCAGGAGAACCGGCTGCCCTGCATCTATCTGGTCGACAGCGGCGGCGCCAATCTGCCGCATCAGGCGGAGGTGTTCCCCGACCGCGATCATTTCGGCCGCATCTTCTTCAACCAGGCGAACATGTCCGCGCTCGGCATTCCGCAGATCGCCTGCGTGATGGGCAGCTGCACCGCCGGCGGCGCCTATGTCCCGGCGATGTCGGACGAGACGGTGATCGTCGCAGGCCAGGGCACGATCTTCCTCGCCGGTCCGCCGCTGGTGAAGGCCGCGACGGGCGAGGT
>JAEWJQ010000230.1 GCA_023386515.1 Pseudomonadota bacterium
GGGGACGTCGTGGTCGTGCGGTTCCTCGCCCTTGGCCGTGGCGTCATTGTAGCGCTCGATCGCCTCGACGGTGATGCGCCGCGCCTCGGCGGCGTCGCCCCAGGTGCCGACGCGCACCCACTTCTTCTTCTCCAGGTCCTTATAGTGGGTGAAGAAGTGTTCGATCTGCTCGAAGACGATCTCCGGCACGTCCGCCCGCTCGCCGACGTTGCTGTAATAGGGGAAGACCTGGTCGACGGGAACGCAAACCAGCTTCTCGTCGCCGCCGGCCTCGTCTTCCAGGTTGAGCACCGCGATCGGCCGGGCGCGCACGACGCAGCCGGGAATGAACGGCGAGCGCGCAATCACCAGCGCGGCGAGCGGGTCGCCGTCGGGCGACAGCGTATGCGGCACGAAGCCGTAGTTGGCCGGATAGCGCATCGGCGTGTGCAGGATCCGATCCACGAACAGCGCGCCCGACGCCTTGTCGAACTCATATTTCACGGGCTCGCCGCCGGTCGGCACCTCGATGATCACATTGAGGTCGTCGGGCGGGCTCTTGCCGACCGGGATCAGATCGATACGCATGCAATTCCCTTGTTAAACGCGACGCTCCCGCCTCAGCGCGGGGCCAGAAGACGATCGAGCCCGCCTTCGCCGGTGCCGACCTTCTCGAGGCGCGGATAGCGGGGGCCGCCGTGATAGTCGATGGCGACGTTACGGAACCGTGGCCCATTCTTGACCAGCAACTGGATCGGGTCCTTCGACGTCTTGGCGGCGACGATCGCGGCCTTCAGCCGATCGCCGCTATACGCCTCGCCGTTGATTGCCTGGATCTGCGTGCCGACGTCGAGCCCCGCCTTGAACGCCGGCGAATCCCAGATCACGCCGTTGACGTTGCCGTCCGGACCGACGTTGAGGCCGATCGAATAGGTGACGTCCGTCCCGCGGCTCTTCTCCAAGCTGCTGAAATACTTGGTCGGCGTGTCCGTGTAGACGAGCTTGTAGCCGTTCATCGCAAAGCCGTTGACCGGCGCGGGCTTGCCCGTCTCGGTCAGCCGTTGGTTGAGGAAACCGGCCCAGTCGTAGGGGACGATGCCGTTCAGCGTCTTGGCGACGTCGTCGAACGTATAGGTGACCTCGCCATAATCGCCGTCGCGGATGCCGAAGAAGGCGCGGGCGAAATCGTCGATCGACTTGGTGCCGCCCGACTTCTGGCGGAGCATCGCATCGACCTCCATCCAGACCATCAGACCCTCGTTGTAATAATCCTCGCTGCGCTGCCAGCTGGTCCAGCCCTTCGGCCGGCGCGCGGAGATGATCGGATCGTTGGTCGTGTCGACCAGGTCGCGCCACTGGCGGCCGGGCGCGAGATCATAGTTGCCGGCGATGGCGGCATAAGCGTCGAGCGTATCCTGCTTGCTGACCAGGCCGGAGCGCGCCTGCAGCACATAGCCCCAGAATTGCGTCTGGCCTTCGTAGACCCAAAGCAGCGAATCGCGCATCGGCGTGCGGAAATCGGGCGTCCACAGATCGGCGCCGCGCCGGAACTTGCCGTCCCAGCTGTGGGTGAATTCGTGCGGCAGCAGGTTGCGCGCCGCGACGTTCGAATCCCATTCGGTGAAATAGGTCTTCGACGTGCCGTCCTCCGACGACCGGTGATGTTCGAGGCCGATGCCGCCGAGCTGGTCGCTGAGCGAGACCAGGAATTCGTAATGGTCGTAATGCTGCGCGCCGAAGGTCTTCACCGCCTGGTCGACGAGCCGCTTGTGCGCCTCGATCTGTTCCGGCTTGGCGGCAAGCAGCTCGGGCGAATCGGCAAAGACGTTGAGGTTGACGCGCGGAGACAGCGGCCAGGTCTTGCCGTAGCGGCCGGCGAGCACCGGCGAATCGACCAGGATCTCGTAATTGGTCTGCTGATAGGCATAGACCGAGCCCGCGGCCTTCGACGGGACCGCGCCCGCCGCTGTCCAGCCGGCGGGGAAGCGCGCGGTCATCTGAATCGGGATCTGGCGGGTGTAATAGCCGGCCGGGTAGAGGCTGACCGAATTGGGCTGCAGGCTGATCAGCGCCGGCGTCGCGACGACGCGGCCCTGGTTGCCCTGCGTCGCGGAGATGAACTGGAATTCGACGTCCAGCGTCTTGGCGCCGGCTGGCACGTCGATGTGGAAGGCGTAGACGTCGACCGGATCGCGCGTCCACGGCAGGATGCGGCCATTGGCGCGGATCACCAGGCCTGCGAGCTTCTCGATCTCGCCGCGCGGGGCGTGGTTGCCGGGCAGCCACTTCGGATAGAGCAGGGCGACCGGGCCGCTCTTGGCGACCGGGATCGTCTCCTTGACCCGGAAGATGCCGCGCTCCGTGTCGGTCGCGTCGACGTCGAGCTTGATGACGCCGGGATAGGGCGTGTCGACCGCGTCGGGGATGGTGTCGACGAAGGGGACCGGCTGGGGCGCGGTGTTGCCGGCGGGAACCTGGGCCAGCGCCGGGACGGCGACGGCGGACGCGAGCAGGGCAGTGACGAGAAGCTTGGCGTGCATGGAAGGCCTTTGCGGCTGAAGGAATGGGGGGATGTTAGGCGGCTGAAACGTCAGCCGTCCAGTCCCTTCACATCGGCTCCGGCAGAAGGGCGGTTCAGCTGCCGCCGCCGCCCAGCACGTTGATCGAGAAGGCGACGACTCCGAGGTTGAAGACGAAGGCGGCGAGACACTGGCCGATCGCGACGCGGCGCAGGCGTCGCGAGGCGATCGACACGTCCGACGTCTGAAAGGTCATGCCGAGCGTGTAGCTGAAATAGAGGAAGTCCCAATAATCGGGCTGATCGCAATCGGGAAAGCACAGCCCGCCGGCATCCTTCCCGCCCTTGTCGGCGGCGCTGTAGAACAGATGCGCGTAATGCAGCGCATAGACCATGTTCGAGATCAGCCAGGCGAGCACCAGCGTCGCGATTACCAGCACGATCGCATAGGTGTCGTTCTTGCCCTTCAGCTCGCCGGCGACCGCGACCAGGATCACCAGCATCGTCGCGCCGGTGATGCCGAGCAGCACGGCGCGATTGGCGTCGTTGTCGCGCGCGGCGCGGCGCATGTGGTCGACGTCGCCGCGGCGGAACAGCGGGATCAGCGACAGCAGGAAGATCAGGCTGGCGCCGTCGAACGCCACCATCGTGCCGCGCCCCTTGCCGATCGCCGGGATCAGCAGCGCCAGGCCGGCGACGAACAGGAGCGCGAACAGGGCGAAGCGCGGCGGCGCCACCCGTTTGCCGATTCCCCACCAACGTTGTTGTTCGGTCATATCGCAGCGCTAGCGATTCGTCCGAGGCTCGCCTAGATACCCGGCGATTATGGCCCGTATCGAAACTCCGCGTCGCGTGCGCGGCACCCAGGACATCTTCGGCGAGGAGCAGCGGCGGTTCGGGCATGTGCTCGACACGTTCGACCGGGTGCGGCGCCTCTATTGCTTCGGCCGGGTCGAGGTGCCGGTGTTCGAGGACACGGCGGTGTTCGCCCGATCGATCGGCGAGACGACCGATGTCGTGTCGAAGGAAATGTACACCTTCCCCGACCGGGGCGGCGATTCGCTGACGCTGCGCCCGGAATTCACCGCCGGCATCGCACGCGCCTTCCTGACCGAGGGGTGGCAGCAGCATGCGCCCCTGAAGCTGGCGACCAGCGGCGCGGTGTTCCGCTACGAACGACCGCAGAAGGGGCGGTATCGCCAGTTCCACCAGATCGATGCGGAGATCCTGGGGGCGGCCGAGCCGGCCGCCGACGTCGAATTGCTGGTGATGGCGGACCAGTTGCTGCGCGATCTCGGCATCGCGGACGGGGTGACGCTGCAGCTCAACACGCTCGGCGACGCCCCGACGCGCGACGCGTGGCGGGCGGCACTGGTCGCGCATTTCGAGAGGCATCGCGGCGATCTGTCGGAGGACAGCTTGGTCCGGCTCGACAAGAATCCGATGCGCATCCTCGATTCCAAGGATCCGCGTGACCGGCCGATCGCCGATGCGGCG
>JAEWJQ010000255.1 GCA_023386515.1 Pseudomonadota bacterium
GGCGGACGGGACCAGCCGCTGGATCACCGGGTCCGAAGCGCGCGCCCATGCCCATCTGGAGCGCAGCCGGCATGGCGCGATCCTGGTCGGGCGGGGGACGTGGGAGGTTGATCGGCCGGCGCTTGACGTGCGGCTGGCGGGGCTGGAGGCGCGGAGCCCGATGCGGGTCGTTTTGTCCTCGACCGTCATCCCGGCGGACGCCGGGACCCATGGACTGCGCGCCAGCGGCGTGATGCGCGACGTTCGACCGCTCGCCTCGTGTGTCCCGGCTTTCGCCGGGATGACGGCAAGGGGCCGGATTTCCCGCCGGGCACATAGCTATGGGAAATGCGGGTCGTTCATCCACACTGTCATTCCCGCGGAGGCGGGAATCTAGAGACGCTGACGTGGCAGCCTCCATGACGACCTGCGCGTCTCGATCCCCGCCTCCGCGGGGATGGCAGGAGTGTAAAGAGGCCGCCTTTTCTCCCTCCATAATCCCGGCGCGCACCCCGGGTGACCGGGTTGACGCTTAGCCCAGCCTCTTGCTTTGCAGCGGAATTCCGCGGTCTTGACAGAATTGACGCCTGAACGCGGATTGTCCCTGCCCTCTGCGCAAGCGCCGGAGCCCGGATAGTCTTTGACGATGCGAAAGAGCGGCGAACCCGCTCTCCTGCTAGCCTATCCGCGCCTTTGTAGGACAGCGGTTTCAGCCGCCGCCGATTCCTTCGATCACCACGCCGCTGCCGTCGCAATTCGGGCAAGGACCGCCGTCGATGCGGCCACTGCCGTTGCAACGCGGGCAGACGTTCTCGCCGGTGCCGGGGGTGCCGGCGGGGGCCTGATCGCCGGGGGCGAGCTCTGGGTCGGTCATCTTATCCTCCTGTGTCCCCGTCCCAACGCACGGGACGCGCGCTCGACACCGGACGCCGCTTTCGTCATGAGCCCTGCCCCATGACCGAACGTTTCGCCTTCTCCATCGCGGCCACCGACGGCCGCGCGCGTACCGGCACGATCCGGATGCAGCGCGGCACGATCCGCACCCCCGCCTTCATGCCGGTCGGCACCGCCGCCACCGTCAAGGCGATGAAGCCCGGCGACGTCGCCGCCGCCGGCGCCGCCATCATCCTCGGCAACACCTATCACCTGATGCTGCGGCCGGGCGCGGAGCGGGTCGCGCGGCTGGGCGGGCTGCACGATTTCATGGGCTGGTCGAAGCCGATCCTGACCGACTCGGGCGGCTATCAGGTGATGAGCCTCGCCGATCTGACCAAACGGTCGGAGGAGGGCGTGTCGTTCAAGTCGCACCTCGACGGCACGCGCCACCTGCTCAGCCCGGAGCGCTCGATCGAGATCCAGCGGCTGCTCGGCAGCAACATCGTCATGGCGTTCGACGAGCTGGTGCCGACGACCTCGACGCGCGAGGTGCAGGCGGCGGCGATGGAGCGGTCGATGCGCTGGGCGAAGCGGAGCCGCGACGCCTTCGACGGCGGCGGCGACCATGGCGCCAACAATGCGATCTTCGGCATCCAGCAGGGGGCGCTCGACGAGGGGTTGCGCAAGGCAAGCGCCGATGCGCTGATCGACATCGGCTTCGACGGCTATGCGGTCGGCGGCCTGGCGGTCGGCGAGGGGCAGGAGGCGATGTTCGGCTGCCTCGACTTCGCGCCCGGCCAGTTGCCCGCCGACAAGCCGCGTTACCTGATGGGCGTCGGCAAGCCCGACGACATCGTCGGCGCGGTCGAGCGCGGCATCGACATGTTCGACTGCGTGCTGCCGACCCGGTCGGGGCGGACCGGCCAGGCCTTCACCCGCGACGGGCCGATCAACCTGCGCAACGCGAAGTTCGCCGAGGATATTGGCCCGCTCGACCCGTCGTGCGGCTGCCCGGTGTGCACGACCTGGAGCCGCGCCTATCTGCACCATCTGGTCCGCGCCGGTGAGATCCTCGGCGCGATGCTGATGACCGAGCACAACATTCGCTTCTATCAGGACTTGATGGCGGACCTGCGCGGGGCCATTGCGAGCGGCACGTTGACCGCATTCGCCAGTTCGTTTCGCGCCCGGTACCGGCGCGAACAGGGAGAGTAAGATGGCAGACCAGTCCGCCGACCAGCCCAACGAGATCCTCGCCGCCGCCGCCGCCGCCAAGGCTTCGGGCAATGCCGCCCAGGCGCATACCGCGGACCCGGCGAAGAAGGGCCATTGGCCGATGCGGATCATCGGCGTCGGCATCGGTTCGGCGGCAGTCGCCGCGGCGGTGCTGTTCGCCAATTCCGGCAAGGGCCAGAAGGGCAAGAAGAAGGGATAATCGCCTGTTAGCTCCTCCCCGCTGACGGGGAGGGGGACCAGCGAGGCTGGTGGAGGGGGGCTTCCACGCAGTGCGATGCGCGTCGACAGCCTCCTCCACCATTGCTGCGCGGCGGTCCCCCTCCCCGTGCCGGGGAGGATGATTGACACCGACCTGCGCGTCCTGCCACGCTCGCCGCTCCCGTTATGTCGGAGCCTGACTCGATGCGCCTCGTTCGTGCCGCCCTGCTTCTGGGCGCCGCCCTGCTGCCGCTTGCCGCCACCGCCCAGACCCGTCCCGCCCCCAATGCATCGACGGTGAAGCCGATCGCCTTTACCGAGCGCACCCTCGCCAACGGCCTGCGCGTCTATGCGCTGCGCGACACCTCGACGCCCAATGTCGCGGTGCAGGTCTGGTACGATGTCGGGTCGAAGGACGATCCCAGGGGCCGTTCCGGCTTCGCGCACATGTTCGAACATCTGATGTTCAAGGCGACGCGCAACCTCGTTTCCGAACAGATGGACCGGCTGACCGAGGATGTCGGCGGCTACAACAATGCGTCGACCAACGACGACTATACCAATTATTACGAGGTGATCCCGGCCAACCACCTGCAGCGGCTGCTGTTCGCGGAGGCGGACCGGATGGCGGCGCTGGTCGTCGAGCCGAAGAGCTTCGCCTCGGAGCGCGACGTGGTGAAGGAGGAACTGCGCCAGTCGACGCTAGCGCGGCCCTACGGCAAGCTCTTCTCCACCTATCTGTCGGCGGCGGCGTATACGACGCATCCCTATGCCCGTTCGACCATCGGCAGCATCGAGAATCTGGAGGCCGCGTCCATCGACGACGTGCGCGCCTTCCACGCCACCTATTACCGGCCGGACAATGCGATCCTGGTGGTATCGGGCAATTTCGATCCCGCGCAGCTCGACCGCTGGGTCGACCAGTATTTCGCCGGCATCACCAAGCCCGCCGGCGCCATCCCGCGCGTGACGGTGCAGGAGCCGGCGCGGACCAAGGCGGTCAGCTACACCGTCTACGAGCCCAATACGCCGCTGCCCGCGGTGCTGATGAGCTGGCACGTGCCGGCCGATCGCAGCGCCGACATCCCGGCGCTGACCGTGCTCAACACCATCCTGTCGACCGGCGAAAGCAGCCGGATGTACGAGAGCCTGGTCTATCGCGACCAGCTGGCGCAGGACGCGTCGAGCTTCCTCGACAGCAAGCAGGGCACGGGCAATCTCGTCGCCTATGCGATCCTGGCGGGCGGCAAGACGGTCGACCAGGGCGAGACGGCGCTGAAGCGCGAGATCGCCCGCTTCCGCGACGCGCCGGTGTCGGCGGCGGAGCTGGCCGAGGCGAAGAACGAGATCCTGACCGCGGCGATCAGAAGCCGCGAGACCGCCGAGGGCAAGGCGCGCATCCTTGCCTCCTCCGTCATCATCGACGGCGATCCGCGCGCGGCCGACCGGCAATTGGCGGAGATCGCCGGGGTGACGGCGGCGGACGTGCAGCGGGTGGCGCGCGCCTATCTTCGGGACGATCAGTCGGCGACGATCCGCTATCTGCCGGACGGCGCCAAGCCGGCGGGCCGCACCGGCGACACGATCGCGGTGGCATCGACCGTGCAGACCGCGCCGCTGACCCCGCCGGCGCAGATCGCGGTGGTGACGCCCGCGCCCGAGGGACAGCGCATCCTGCCGCCGCCACCGGGGGCGCCGGTCAAGGCCAATCTGCCGCAGCCGGTGGAGACGCGGCTGGCCAACGGGCTGCGCGTCATCACGGTCGAGAAGCACGACCTGCCGATCGCCACCGCCTATCTGGTCGCGACCGGTGGGGAGGCGCTCGACCCGGCGGGCCAGTCGGGCGTCAGCCAGCTCGCCGCCGATCTGATGACCAAGGGCACGACGACGCGCTCCGCGACCGAGATCGCGCGGCAGATCGAAAGCCTGGGCGGATCGATCGGCGCCGACGCCGCCAGCGAGGGCGGCTCGGTCGCGGTGACGGTCAAGTCGGATCAGCTCGCCCCGGCGATGACGATCCTCGCCGATGTCGCGCAGCATCCGGTGTTCGCGCCGCAGGAGCTGGAACGGGCGCGCGCGCAGCAGATCGACGGGGTCACCGTCGCGCTCAAGAACCCGGCGCAGCTCGCCGCGCTGGTTGCGGACCGCGCCACCTTCGGCGCCTCGCCTTATGGCGCGCCGGGCAACGGCACTCCCGCATCGCTGAAGGCGATCACGCGGGCCGACGTGGTCGGCGCCTATGGCCGCACCTGGCGGCCGGATCAGGCGGCGCTGATCCTGGTCGGCGACGTGACGCCGGCGCAGGCGAGGACGCTGGCGGAATCGCAGCTCGGCGGCTGGCGCGCCGGTGGCACCGCCCAAATGCTGCCGCCGCCGCCGGCGTTGCCCGCAC
>JAEWJQ010000321.1 GCA_023386515.1 Pseudomonadota bacterium
GCAGCGAGCGGCGGGCGGCGCGGCCGGATGGCGGCGGCGATGCTGCTTGCCGGCGTCGCGCTGCAGATCAAGCCGACCGTTGTGTTCGAGGGCTGCTTCTTCGGCGCCGCCATTCTGTTCGGCGACTGGCGACGCGGGCGCGCGCTGCCCGCGCTGGCGGGCGAGGCGGCGGCGATGATCGCGCTGGCGCTGGTGCCGACCCTGTTGGCCTATGGCGTCTATGCGGCCTGCGGCCATGGCCAGGCCTGGTGGTTCGCCAACGTCGATTCGATCTTCCTGCGCGGCATCACGCCGAGCGACCCGGTGAGCGGCCGGGTCATCAACACCGCGGCGATCGTCGCCGTCCCGCTGGCGGTGGCGATCTACGGCATCGCGCGTCACGCCGGGCCGATGCGCCCGTTTCTGGCCGGCTGGCTGGCCGCGGCGCTGCTCGGCTGGCTCGCGATCCCGCCCTATCTGGTCCATTATGCGATGCCGCTGATGCTGCCGATCGCACTTGGTGCGGGGCTGGCGGTGCGTCGGTCCTGGGTCCCGGCGGCGCTGCTCGCGATCCCCGCCAGCTGGTTTCTGTGGCTGTCGGGCTATCCCCATCGTGGCGAAACGGCGATGGCGCGTCGTGGGGTCGCCGCATCCGCGCGGCTGATCGATCGCTACCGGGGGCGTGGCTGTGCCTATATCTTTCTCGGGCCGCCCGCCTTCTACAATGCAAGCGGATCGTGTCTAGCGACCCGCTACCCCTTCTCCGAACACCTGGGCAACATCAGCGAGCGCGGCGCGATCGGCGTCGATCCTCGGGTGGAAGTGGCGCGCATCCTTGCCGCGCGGCCGCCAGTGATCGTCTCGCGCCGTCCGGGCAGCGGCGACAATCCCGCGACCGTGGCGCTTGTCCGTTCGGCGGTCCGTGCCCATTATCGGCGGGTCGGCACGACACTCGGCTATGCCGTGTACGTGCGGATCAACTGATTGAGGTTAAACACTTTTACTGCATCCTCCCGAGGCAAGGCTCGTTGAACGGCGGCCTATCCCAGCCAAGGAGGACCCTCGCATGGCCACCGTACCGACCGACGTCATCCGATCGCTGTTCGTCACCGGCCTGAAGAACGCCCATGGCGTCGAGCATCAGGCATTGGCGCTGATCGACCGGCAGCTCGACCATCTCGCCAATTATCCGGAGGTCGAGGCGCAGTTACGCCGCCACCGCGGCGAGACGGAGACGCAGATCAGCCGGATCGACGAGATCCTGACCGGCTTCGACGAAACGCCGTCGACGCTGAAGGATCTCGGCCTCAGCATCTCGGGCAATCTCGCCGCGCTGGCGCATGTCTTCGCGCCGGACGAGATCCTCAAGAACAGCTTCGCCAACCACGCCTTCGAGCATTTCGAGATCGCCAGTTATACCGGTCTGCTGACGCTCGCCGAGCTCGGCGGCTTCGGCGGCCAGCGTAGCTTGCTCGAACAGTCGCTCGGCGAGGAGCAGCGGATGGCCGCCTGGGGGCTCGACAGCCTGCCCGATCTGACCCGCAAATATGCCGATCTGCGCGCCGCCGGCGTGACGGCGAGCCACTGATCGCCCGCGGGATAAGCGGGGCGGGATCGCTTCGCCCGCCCGAACGCTTCTGTCACGGATGGAGGACGATATGATGACCGATCCCGAACAGCCGACTCCCAAGGACGACGATCGCCAGCGCGAAGGCGCCGAGGGCACTGATGCCAATCGTGCCGAGACACCGGAATCCGGTGCCGGTTATGGCAATCACGCCCCCGACAACGACGACAACGAGGGCTGACGTCGCGAGCTGGCCGGCGTCGGGCGGAGAGCCCGGCCGCCGGTCACGCCGGCGCGGCACCCTCGAACCGGAAGTCGCGATAGCGGTCGCGCAGGGCGGTCTTGAGCAGCTTCCCCGTCGCGGTATGCGGCAACTCGTCGACGAACAGGATCGCGTCGGGCAGCCACCACCGCGCCACCGCACCGGCCAGATGCGCTCGAATCGACGCTTGGTCAACCGCCGCATCGGGCTTTCGGACGACCAGCAGCAGCGGCCGTTCGTCCCATTTCGGATGGGGCACGCCGATCGCCGCCGCCTCGGCAACGCCCGGACAGCCGAGCGCCGCATTCTCCAGCTCGACCGAGCTGATCCATTCGCCACCGGACTTGATCACATCCTTCGACCGATCGGTGATCTGCATCGTACCGTCGGGGTGGAGGATGGCGACGTCGCCCGTGTCGAACCAGCCGTCGCCGTCCACGGCGTCTTGCTCTGCGCCGAAATAGCGCTGGATCACCCACGGTCCGCGGATATGCAACCGACCCGCGCTGACCCCGTCGCGCGGCAACGGCCGGTCGTCGGCGTCGCGGATCGTCAGCTCGATCCCGTAGGGCACCTGACCCTGGCGGACGAGAAGGTCGAGCTGCGCCTCCCGCGGCCAGTCGGCGAAGCCCGGCGGCGGCGCCGCGACCGTCGCCACCGGCGAGGTCTCGGTCATGCCCCACAGATGCTTGAC
>JAEWJQ010000393.1 GCA_023386515.1 Pseudomonadota bacterium
CCATAGAGCCGGCGTTCGGCCATGGTGTCGCGGAAACCGGCGGGCACGGTGCCGAGATCCTCGCCGATCACCACCGCCCCGGCGCGATGCGATTCGATCGCCAGGATGCGCAACAGATCGTCGAACGGCATCGAAAGATAGGCGCCCTCGGGCGACGGCCGACCCGCTGGAATCACCCAGAGCCGTTTGAGGCCGAGGGCGTGGTCGATGCGGATGCCTCCGGCGTGACACACGGTTGCGCGCACCGTGCGGATGAAGGCGTCGAATCCGGTCCGCCGCAGCGCGAATGGCGACAGAGCGGTGATCCCCCAATCCTGCCCCTGCGGCCCAAGCGGATCGGGCGGTGCGCCGATCGACAGGCCGGTGAGCAGGTCGCCGCGCCGGCTCCAGCCGTGCGCGCCGCCGGCATCCATACCGACGGCAAGGTCCGCGATCAGGCCGATCCGCATGCCCGCGTCGCGGGCCGCCTGCTGCGCGGCGGCAAGGCTCCGCTCGGCCAGCCATTGCAGAAAGGCATAGAAGTCGACATCCGACGCATGCTCGGCAACAAAGCGGGCGACCGCCTCGCCGGCGGGATCGTGATAGTCCGCCGGCCAGTCCTGCCAGCCCGATGCCCGGTTGGCGGCGAAGAAATGCGTATGCAGCGCATCGAACCGCGCCTGCGCGTCGAGGTCGTCCCGTCCGGCGCGCTCTTGGCGAAAGGATTCGAGCAGCGCGTCCGGTGCCTGATCGAAGGCCTGCCGCAGCCAGTGAAGCCGCGCCGGCAGGGCATCGGACCAGTCGATCAATGCCTGCACCGGGGCGGGCGGCGGCGTTGCGCCGAGCAGCGCCGGGTCGGCAAGCAGGGCATGATGGAACAGCCGCGACGACGGCGCATAGGGGCTGAAGCGGCCGGCATCCGCTGGGAACAAGGCGTGGGTCGGGCTGATCGCCAGCGCCTGCGCACCGGCGGCGGCGAAGGCGCGTGCGGTATCGGCAAGCGTGCCGAGATCGCCATACGCCGTATCGGATCGCCCGCGGAGCGCTGGGATCTGCACCGCTGCACCCCAGAACCGGCCGTCGGGCAGCGACCGGCAGGTCGGCGGCGCAAGGGCTAGATCGATCGCGGTGTCGCCGATGTGCAACCGATGATAACCGGGCTCTTCGATCGCGGGCAGCATGCCGTCGGCGATCGTCACGGTCCGCCGGGCACCGCTTTCCAGCATCAATTGGGCAGCGCCCTGTGGCACCCCGTCCGGCAGGCGAATCGCAGTGCCGACATCGCCACTGACGAAAGCCCGGTCGCCGCCGCGCGTGTCGAGCGTCGCCAGGATCGCGTCCAGCACATCGTCCGCGACGATATGCTGTCGGCCGTCGGCATCCTCCCATTCGCGACAGAGGCCGACCGCCGCTGCTTCGGCGTGAAGATCGGACACGCCGCCCGTCATCGCCCGATCCAGGCGCGGAACCGGTCGCTTTCGGCATGGAGCACTTCGCCGCTCACGTCCGGCAGGGCCGCCGGCGTTTCGCCAAGGTCGATCGCGATGGTCAGCACGCTGTCGTCGCCGAGCCGCCAGCGCGCGGTCACCGCCGCCGGGCCGGTCGCCTCCGCGCCGATCCCGCTCGCCTTTGCGAGATGCGGAACGATCCGCGACCGTCGCTTGACTAGCAGCTCGGCATAGAGCGCCCGCCATCTTGGCGCATCCGGGCCCGGTTGTGGGCGCGAGGCGTCGAAGGTCGCCAGAGCGTTCGGATCGGGGATCGCTTCGCGCGCGGCTTCGTCGGCGAAGGCGTCGAACTTCGCGAATTCCTTACGCCGCCCCTCGCGCACCGCATCCGCCAGTTCGTCATGAAAGTCGGTGAAGAACAGGAACGGCGTCTCGCTCCCCTCGGCATCGCCCATGAAGAGCAGCGGAATTTGGGGGCAGAGCAGCAACAGCGCCGTCGCCGCACGCAGTCTTGCCGCATCGGTCAGCACCGTCAGTCGCTCGCCCATCGCGCGATTGCCGATCTGGTCGTGGTTCTGCAGGAACGACACGAAGCGGGTCGGCGCTAGGTGCGCGCTGGGCTTGCCGCGCGGCTTGCCGTCGTGGTTGGGCGATCCCTCGCCTTGGTAGATGAATCCTTCGCCGAGGCACCGTGCTAGCCGTTCGGCCGGCCGGTCGGCGAAGTCGCCGTAATAGGCGCTGCTCTCGCCGGTCAGCAGGACGTGCAGCACGTTGTGGAAATCGTCGTTCCACTGCGCGTCGAACGTCGTCGGCGTCAGCCGGTCGGCGTCGTTGCGCTCGTTCTCCAGCACCAGATGGACGTGGCGATCGGGCAGTGCTGCGCGTATCTCCTTCGCCATGGCATCGAGGAAGCCGTCGTTTTGCAGTGCATGGACCGCGTCGAACCGCAGTCCATCGATTCGATAGTCGCCGAGCCACATCAGTGCATTGTCGACGAAGAACCGATGCACCGCCGGCGCGTCGACCGCGATGGCGCCGCCCCATGGCGTCTCCACTTCCGGGTGGAAGAAGCCGGCGGCATAAGCGCCGAGGTAGTTTCCGTCGGGACCGAAGTGGTTGTAGACCACGTCGAGGAAGACGGACAGGCCATGGCCGTGCGCCGCATCGACCAGTGCCTTGAGGTCCGCGGGCGTGCCGTAGCTCTCCGCCACCGCATAGGGCAGCACGCCGTCATAGCCCCAGTTGCGCGTGCCGCCGAAGGCGTTGACCGGCATCAGCTCGATTGCGGTGATGCCCAGTGCCGCCCAGTCGGCTAGATGCTCCGCCACGCCGCAGAAGCCGCCCAGCGTGCCGGCATGGACCTCCAGCAGCACCGTCTCTTCCCAGGGGCGCCCCTGCCAGCCGGCGTTCCGCCAATCGAACGACGGATCGACGACCACGCTCCAGCCGTGCACGCCATCGTGTTGCGCGCGTGAGGCGGGATCGGGGACGACGGTCTCCGCATCCAGCCGGAAACGATAGCGGCTTCCCGCCGCCGCATCCGCATCCGCGCTGAACCAGCCCTGGTCGGACCGCGTCATCGCCAGCGATGCGCCGCCGTCGATCTCCAGCGTCACCGCATCGCGATCGGGCGCCCAGAGGGAAAAGCGGGTACGTCCGTCGCCGAGCGGCTGCGGGCCCCAATTCATGCCTCGAACGCCCCGGTCCAGGTCAGCAGCACCGCGCCCTGCGGCGCGACCTCATAGGTGTCGTCGACCGTCAGCTCGCCCTGCTCGGGCTTGGCGCTGTCGATCAGCACCGTCCGCGTCGCCTGCGGCGGGGGCAGGTGGAAGGTGATCGGTTCGGTCGAACCATTGAGCAGCAGCGATACCGCCTCCAGCTCGCCCGCGTCGTTGCGGGTCGCCCGGCGCATCATCAGCGCGCGGCCTTCCGGATTGTCCCAATCCTGCGGGCTCAGTTGCTGCCCCCGTTCGTCCCACCATTCGATGTCGTTGACGCCTTGGCCCGGCGAATCCTGACCGTAGAGGAACGTCGCGGCGCGCAGCACGGGATAGCGCCGACGCAGTTCGGTCAGCCTGCCGACGAAGTCGATCTGACGCTGCCCGTCGTCCGACGCCGCCGCGTTCCAGTCGAGCCAGCTGATCGCATTGTCCTGGCAATAGGCGTTGTTGTTGCCCTGCTGGGTCCGGCCGAATTCGTCGCCGGCGACCAGCATCGGCGTGCCCAGCGAGGCGAGCAGCGTCGTCAGCATCGACCGCATCACGCGGCCGCGCGCGTCGTTGATGGCGGGATCGTCGGTCGGCCCCTCGGCACCCCAGTTGCGGGAATAATTCTCCGAATGGCCGTCGCGATTGTCTTCCTTGTTCGCCTCATTGTGGCGGTCCTCGTACATCACCGTATCGGCAAGGGTGAAACCGTCGTGCGCGGAGATGAGGTTGATGCTCGCCCACGGCCGGCGCGCGCGCCGGTCGAACAGGTCGCCCGATCCCGACAGGCGCGCCGCCAGCTCGCCGCGCTGGCCGGGGTCACCGCGCCAGAAGCGGCGCACGGTGTCGCGATATTTGTCGTTCCATTCGGCGAATCCCGGCGGGAAGTTGCCGAGCTGATAGCCGCCGGGGCCGACATCCCACGGCTCGCCCATCAGCTTCAGCCGGCCGAGCACCGGATCCTGCCGCACCACGTCGAAGAAGGCCGCTCCCGGATCGAAGCCATGGTCCTCGCGCCCCAGCGTCAGGCCGAGGTCGAAGCGGAAGCCGTCGATGCCGAAGCTGGTCGCCCAATAGCGCAGCGAGTCGGTCACCATCTGGATGACGCGCGCCTTGCTGAGGTTCAGCGTGTTGCCCGTCCCTGTGTCGTTGATCGTATAGCGCGGCTGATCCTTGACCAGCCGGTAGTAGCTGGCGTTGTCGAGCCCGCGCCATGACAGGGTCGGGCCCTTCTCGCTGCCCTCGCAGGTGTGGTTGTAGACGACGTCGAGGATCACCTCGATCCCCGCCTTGTGCAGCCGATGGACGGCGCGGCGCAGTTCGTCCTGATGGTCCGACGCCATATAGGCCTGTTCGGGCGCGAAGAAGCCGAGCGTGTTATAGCCCCAATAGTTCTTCAGCCCCTTTTCCTGCAGGAACCGGTCCTGCGTGAAGGCATGGATCGGCAACAGTTCGAGCGCCGTGACGCCGATCCGCTTCAGATGCGCGATCACGGTGGGATGGCCGAGCGCCGCATAGGTGCCGCGCTCCTGCGCCGGCACCAGCTCCATCAGCTTGGTCAGGCCCTTGACGTGCGCCTCGTAGATCACCGTTTCCGACCATGGCGTGTTCGGGTTGGTGTCGCGCGACCAGTCCCAATGATCGTCGACGACCACCGCCTTGGGCATGGCGGGCGCGCTGTCGCGCTTGTCGAAGCTCAGGTCTTCCTTGGCGTGGCCGACCTTATAGCCGTGCAGCGCATCGGTCCATTTGATCTGGCCGGCGAGCCGCCGAGCATAGGGATCGAGCAGCAGCTTGTTGGGGTTAAAGCGGTGCCCTTCCTGCGGCGCGTAGCGACCATGCGCGCGATAGCCGTAGAGCAATCCCGGTCCCGCGTCGGGCAGATAGCCGTGGAACACCTCGTCGGTGCATTCGGGCAGGGTGATCCGCCCGATCTCGCGCTTGCCCGACGGGTCGAACAGGCACAGTTCGATGCGATCGGCATTGGCGGAATAGACGGCGAAATTGACGCCGAGGCCATCGAAGGTCGCGCCCAGCGGATAGGGCGAGCCCGGCTCGAGCCGGTCGGGCAAGGATGACACGTAGACGGAACCCCTTTGCTATGCCGCGCCCCAACGCAGGTGCAGCATGGAGGGTCCCATAGGATCGTTGTGTGTCAGCGCGGCGGCTTACTGAGGAAACGCGATCCCGTCCGGCAGAAGCGCCACGGCGTCTCGACCCCGACGCTGATCCCGATCCGCGGTCCGGCATGGACGTCGACCGGATAGTCCGCAGCGAGCAGGCGGAACGGCGGGCGGTCGAGCGGCGCGCCGTCCAGCGCCTTGTCGACGCCGAGCGCCTGGCACAGCCGCCCCGGTCCGGCGCAGAGCAGGCGCGGTTCGGCCAATCCGCGCCGCGCGACCATCCGGTCCAGCCCGAACTGCGGTTCGATCGCCCGGATCAGCACCGCGCTGCCCGGCCGGCAGACGACGTTCAGGCACCAGTGCAGCCCATAGCTGCGATAGACCTAGGCATGGCCGGGGGGGGGGGGGGGGGGGCGGGGGG
>JAEWJQ010000007.1 GCA_023386515.1 Pseudomonadota bacterium
ACAACCAGCCGGCCGGACCCGACCACTCCGCCGCCAGCGCGCGGGCGCGGGTGCAGGACGGCGGCATCGACGCCGCGATCCTCGACGTCAATCTGCGCGGTGGCGAAAAGAGCACGCCCGTTGCCGAGGCACTGGCCGCCCAGAACATTCCGTTCGTCTTTGCGACCGGTGGCGGCGACGACAGCGTCGATGTGCAATTCCGCGATCGGCCGGTCCTCCAGAAGCCGTTCACCATGGACGGGGTGGCAAAGGCGCTCGACGGTCTCTGACCCATCCCGGCGGTAGCACTGCCGCCGCGGATCGTGACGCATCTGTCACGGAACTCTCGGCCGCGCGAAACGCTCGGTCGCCATGACCGAACAGCCCATAGCCATCGTCACAGGCGGTGAATCCGGAATCGGCGCGGCCTGCGTCCAGGCATTGGCCGCGGCCGGCGCCCGCGTCGCCTTCACCTATTTCAAGGACAAATCGGCCGCCGACCAAGTCGCCGATGGGGCGGGCGGTGCCGGCTGCGCCCTTGCCGTGCAATGCGACGTCGGCGACGAGGCGGCGGTCGAGGCGCTGTTCGCGGAAACCGAAAAGGCGTTCGGGACCGCCAATTGGCTGGTCAATTCCGCCGGGCTCAACATGAGCGGCGTCCGCCTCGTCGACATGGAGCTGGCGCAGTTCGACCGCGTCCTTCACGCCGATCTGGTCGGCCCGTTTCTCACCTGCCGCCGCTTCGCCCGCGCGCTGACCGGCGCCAAGCTGGGTGGTCGGATCGTCAACATCTCCTCGATCCACGAGCGCGCGCCACGTGCCGGTGGGGTCGATTATGACGCGGCCAAGGGTGGCCTGGCGCAGCTCACCGCGACGCTGGCGCTCGAACTCGCGCCGCAGCAGATCGCGGTCAATGGCGTCGCACCCGGCATGATCCTGACGCCGATGAACGAAAAGGCGGTCGAGGACGTCGACTATCGCCGCAAACTCGAAGCGAACATCCCCTGGGGCCGGGCGGGTCGCCCGGACGAGGTCGCCGCTCTCGTCGCCTTCCTGCTGTCGCCGGCCGCCGATTACATCACCGGCACGACCGTGACGATCGACGGCGCCTTGGCGCAGGTCGTGGCACCGGGAGCCTGAGCCGATCATGCCGACCTATGCCGTCGAACAGCTCGACGCCGTCACCATCGCGCCCGGTTCGCCGCTCGACGGCATGGACCTGATGAGCCCCTTCGTCTGGGCGGAAGGCGGCCGCTACCGCATCCTGGTGCGCGGCGTGCCCGATCCGCTCGGGCCGCACGATCCGACCGGGCTGATCGCCAGTGGCTGGAGCGACGATGGTCTGCACTTCACGCTCGACCAGACGATCGCGATCGGCCCCGGCAGCGATCCGGCGGACGCGGACGCCGGCGGCTGCGAGGACCCGACCGTCGTCATCGATGCCGACGGCCATTATGTCGTCTATTATACCGGGGTCGACGCGGCGCGCGCGCAAGGCGTGATGATCGTCGCCACCGGCCCGTCGCTCGATCGGCTCACCAAGCAGCGCATCGTGCTTGCCGCCCCGCCCGGCGAGGGTAACATCAAGGAAGCGACCGTCGTGCAGACGCCGTCCGGCGACTGGCGGCTGTTCTACGAATATGCGGCGGCGGAAGCGGGCGGGGTCGGCGCCTCGCGGGTCGGCATCGCCGCGGCGAGCCGATTGCACGACCGCTGGCAGTCGCTTGCCGATCCCTTTCCGATCCGGGCCGGCGCCTGGGACAATTGGCATCTGTCGACCGGGCCGATCTGCCAGTTGCCCGGCGCCGACCCGGTGATGTTCTACAACGGCGCGACCGTCGATGCGCGCTGGCGGATCGGCTGGATCAGCTTCTCGGCCGATTACACGCAGGTGACCGGCCGCGGCCTGGAACCCGTCATCCTGCCGCCGCCACCAATCGATCGCAGCAAGACCGACATCGCCTTCGCCGCCTCGACGATCGTCGAGGACGGCATGATCTCCCTCTATTATTCGCTGGAGGATCGGACGCTGCACCGCGCCCGTATCCGTTATTACGCGTAACAAGCTTGCGTTGGAGGCAGGGTCTGCGCAATAGGCCTGCGCCATGACCCGTTTCGACAAGTCCCGCCTGCCAAGCCGCCACGTGTCGGTTGGTCCCGAACGCGCGCCGCATCGTTCCTATTATTATGCGATGGGCATCGGCGAGGAGGATATCGCCAAGCCCTTCGTCGCGCTCGCTAGCGCCGGCAACAATTCGGCGCCGTGCAACACGACGCTCGACGCGCAGGCCGATGCGGCACAGTCCGGCGTGGTGCAGGGCGGCGGTCTGCCGCGCCGGTTCAACACCATCACCGTCACCGATGGCATCGCCATGGGCCATCAGGGGATGAAGGCCAGTCTGGTCAGCCGCGAGGTGATCGCCGATTCTGTCGAACTCAGCGTCCGTGGCCATTGCTATGACGCGCTGGTCGGCTTCGCCGGTTGCGACAAGTCGCTGCCGGGCATGATGATGGCGATGCTGCGGCTCAATATCCCGTCGATCTTCGTCTACGGCGGGTCAATCCTGCCCGGCCGCTTCCAGAACCGCGACGTCACCGTCGTCGACGTGTTCGAGGTGGTCGGCAAATATGCCGCCGGTGCCTGTCCGCTGTCCGAGGTGCACGAACTCGAAAAGGTCGCCTGTCCCGGCCACGGCGCCTGCGGCGGCCAGTTCACCGCCAACACCATGGCCTGCGTCGGCGAGGCGATCGGGCTCAGCCTGCCCAACAGCAACATGACGCCGGCACCCTATAGTAGCCGCGAACAGATCGCCGTCGCCGCCGGCGCGCAGGTGATGGAGCTGGTCGAGCGGCAGCTGCGCCCGCGCGACATCTGCACCCGCGCCGCCTTCATCAACGCGGCTCGTGTCGTCGCCGCCACCGGTCGCTCGACCAACGCCGCGCTGCACCTGCCGGGGATGGCGAATGAGGCGGGCATCGACTTCGACCTGTTCGACGTCGCCGAAGCGTTCAAGTCGACCCCCTATATCGCCGATCTCAAGCCCGGCGGCCGCTATGTCGCCAAGGACATGTACGAGGCGGGCGGCGTCTACATGCTGATGAAGACGATGCTGGCGGGCGGTCTGCTCGACGGCGACTGCCTGACCGTCACCGGCAAGACGCTCGGCGAGAACATCGACCAGGTGACGTGGAACCCCGACCAGAAGGTGATCTACGACGTCAGGACGCCGATCACCCCGACCGGCGGCGTCGTCGGCCTGCGCGGCAGCCTTGCCCCCGACGGCGCGATCGTGAAGGTCGCCGGCATGCATCGGCTGCAGTTCGAAGGGCCGGCGCGCTGCTTCGACCGCGAGGAGGACGCCTTCGCCGCGGTCGAGGCGCGCGCAATCCGCGAGGGCGAGGTCATCGTCATCCGCTACGAGGGGCCGAAGGGCGGCCCCGGTATGCGCGAGATGCTGTCGACCACCGCCGCGCTCTATGGGCTCGGCATGGGCGAGAAGGTCGCGCTGATCACCGACGGCCGCTTCTCGGGCGGCACCCGTGGTTTTTGCATCGGCCATGTCGGCCCCGAGGCGGCGGAGGGTGGCCCGATCGCATTGGTCGAGGATGGCGATACGATCCGCATCGATGCCGAGGCGGGGACGATCGATCTGCTCGTCGCCGACGACATACTGGCCGATCGCCGCGCGGCGTGGCGACCGCGGGTGAACGATTACCAGTCGGGCGCATTGTGGCGCTATGCCCAGAACGTCGGACCGGCCCATCGCGGCGCCGTCACCCATCCGGGAGCGCGCGCCGAAACCCATGTCTTTGCGGATATCTGATGTCGTGGCGGCGGGCGGGCTGATCCTGCTCGCCGCCTGTTCGCGCGACGACGATCGCAATGCCAATACCCAAGCGCTGGCCGGTTTCGAGGCGCAACAGCGCGCCGCGGCGGAGGATGACGGCCGCATCCTGTGCGCACACGGCGATAGTGGGTGGGCGCGCGCCTGTAACGTCGAGCAGACGCAGACGGCGGCGGGTCTGGTGCTGACCGTGCGTCATGCCGACGACGGGCGCTTTCATCGCCTGCTGGTGACGCGGGACGGGAGTGGCGTGGTGGCGGC
>JAEWJQ010000021.1 GCA_023386515.1 Pseudomonadota bacterium
GCGACAGCGTCCGCGCGGCATTGACGCTGGTCGAGCGCGGCGCGGCGCCGCTCGGGATCGTCTACGCCACCGATGCGCAAGCGTCGCCTCGGGTCCGCATCGCCGGCGTCTTTCCCACTCGTAGCCATCCGCCGATCACCTACCCGGTCGCGCGGTTGAGCACGTCGAGCAATCCGGAGGCGGAGGCGTTCCGCCGCTATCTGCTCGGCGGGACGGCGCAGGCGATCTTCCGCCGCTATGGCTTCACAGCGGCGCGTTAGGGTGTGCTGACGCCACAGGAATGGGCGATCGTGGCGCTGTCGCTCAAGGTCGGCGGCACCGCCATCCTGGCGACGTTGCCCGTCGCCTTCGGCCTCGCCTGGCTGCTCGCCCGCGCGCGTTTTCCCGGCAAGCTGCTGCTCGACGCGGTCGTGCACCTGCCGCTGGTGGTGCCGCCGGTGGTCACCGGCTGGGTGCTGCTGCTCGCCTTCGCGCCGGCGGGGCCGATCGGCGCGGCGTTGCAGAGCTGGTTCGGCACCAGCGTGCTGTTCCGCTGGACGGGGGCGGCGATCGCAGCGGCGGTGATGGCGCTGCCGCTGATGGTGCGCGCCATGCGGCTGTCGATCGAGGCTGTCGACCGGCGGCTGGAAAGCGCCGCCAGGACCCTGGGAGCGACACCTGCGCGGGTGTTCTGGACGATCACGCTGCCGCTCAGCCTGCCGGGCGTGCTGGCCGGCGCGATCCTCGGCTTTGCCCGATCGATCGGCGAATTCGGCGCGACGATCACCTTCGTCTCCAACGTGCCGGGCCAGACGCAGACTCTGCCCCTGGCGATCTATTCGGCGCTGCAGCAGCCCGGCGCCGAAGCGGTAGTATGGCGCCTGTCGGTCATGTCGGTGGCGCTCAGCCTGGTCGCCCTGCTGGTCTCCGAACTGCTCGCGCGACGCGTACGGCGGGGCCTACATGTCCTTTGAGATCGACGTCGCCCGGCGATTGGGCGAGACGGAGGTGGCGCTGTCGCTCGCGGCGGGGCCGGGGCTGACGGTGCTCTTCGGTCCCTCGGGGGTCGGCAAGACGAGCGTGCTCAACATGGTCGCCGGCCTGCTGCGCCCGGATCGCGGCCGGATCGCGGTCAACGGGCGGGTGCTGTTCGAGGAGGCGGCCGGGGTCGATCTGCCGCCGGAGGCGCGCTGCGCCGGTTATGTCTTTCAGGAGCCGCGGCTGTTCCCGCATCGGCGGGTCCGCGCCAATCTGCTCTATGGCGCAGCGGACGAGCGCGGACTGGCGGCGGTGGTCGCGATGCTGGGGATCGGCCACCTGCTCGACCGCTGGCCGCGGACGCTGTCGGGGGGCGAGGCGCGACGGGTGGCAATCGGCCGCGCACTGCTGCGCGATCCGGCATTCCTGCTGCTCGACGAGCCGCTGTCGTCGCTCGATCGGGCGCGGCGGGACGAGATCATGGCGGCGATCGAGCGTATCCGCGACGCCATCGGCCTGCCCATCCTGATGGTGACGCACGATCCGGACGAAGCGGAGCGGCTCGCGACGCGGATCGTCCGCGTGTAGCCCGCCTTGGGCCTGAGCCGGCTGATCCTGCCGCACGGGCGGATAGCGCTTTTCGCTATCCCGCTGGCGGCCTGATCCCGGCTTTCGGTAGGGGCGTCGTCGGCGATCAGCGGCGCATATTGGCGATCGCGAGTCCGCTACCCATGACCAGCGCATCCTCGGCGAAGCCGGTGACGGTCTGGCCCCAGCGCTTCATCGCCGCCTTTCGCAGCGCGATGCCTGCATAGGAGGTGCCGATCGCGGTGACCGCGGCCAGAGCCGCTGCCGTCATACGCTGATGCTTCGGCGCGAAGGCCGCGCCGGCATAGGCCGCGGTGAGCGTACGCCCGATCAGTCCGGCGGGCACGGTACGGTCGGGCGCCGTCTTCATCTTGTCGCCCGCCATCTCGCTCGCTGCGGCGACGATCGCACCGGAGGTTCCGAGCGGTCCGCGGAGCAAGGCGCGTCCCGGCGCGTCGGCGGGCAAGGTGTCGCGCTGTGCGGCGGTGGCGACCGCGGCGAGGGGCGCCATCGCACGCTGCCCGGCGACGAGGCCAATGAGGATGGAACGAAGCATGAGCGGCACCTTTCGCGCGGGGGAGACGAAATTGCCCAATGCGCGAGCGGTGCACGGGTTTCCGATCCGGCGGGACGCAGCCCCCTTTCCCGACGGATGGGATCGCTGGATGAGCGTGAGCTCGATCAGCCGGCGACCGCGGCGTCGCGTGATCCACCGCCATGACATCCCTGGCCGCCCCAAGCAGCCTTCAGGCATCATGCATAGCTCGGCTTCGGGCCAGACATCCAAATCTCATTTCATGTCCGAAACGGATGCAGTGCATGGCGGTGCCTCGTCAACGGGGGCGGCTGCTCTGCACCGGCGCAGCCGGCAAGCGCGGGCATCGTGCGCCTCCCGTTGCGCACTTCAAACGGGGGCAGAAT
Source organism: Pseudomonadota bacterium (assembly GCA_023386515.1). The sequence continues at coordinate 2,467 of JAEWJQ010000021.1, forward strand.
GCGATATTCGAATGTACGGCGAGCGGTGGCGGTGGCGGCGTTGCCGCTGATCACGATGGCACCGGCCACTGGCTGGGCGCAGGGCGGCCCAGAGGTCCGGTCCGTGAACCTCGCCGCCATGCCCCTTGATCGGGCATTGGAGGCGATCGCGACGAAGATCGGACAGCCCATCGTCTTCGATCGCGCGGCGTTGACGGGGCTGGTCAGCCGGCCGGTGCGCGATGCGCGGTCGGTGCGGGGCGCGGTGGAACAGGCGATCGCGGATCTGCCGGTCTCGCTGGCCGTGGGCGATAACGGCCGACTGGTCGTGACGTCGGAGATCGTCGTTTCAGCGCGACGCGACGAGGCGGAAACGCAGGTGCTGGTGCGCCAAACGTCCACGTCCGATCGCACCGGGCAGGCGTTGCGCGATCAGCCGCGCAACACGGAGGTGATCTCCGCCAGGCTGATCGAGCAGCAACAGGATTTGTCCGTCGGCGAAGCGCTCCGCAATGCCGGCGGGGTCGTCAACATCGCGCCGGGTCGCGGGGGGAGTAGCTTCACCGTGCGGGGGTTCAACGCCGAGGCGATGGCGAACGGCCTGCCGGGCGCCAGTGCGGTCGGCGTGCAGGCGGGTACCCCCGCCTCCCTCGCCGCGGTCGAGCGGATCGAGGTGCTGAAGGGACCGGTGGCGATCCTCGCCGGGTCCGAAAATCTCGGCGGCACGATCAACATCGTCTCGAAGAAGCCGAGTGCGGAACGGCTGATCCGCCTGCAAGGCGACATCGGATCTTTTCGGCTCGGCCGGACGCTTCTCGACGCGAACGGCCGGTTGACCGACGATGGTCGGCTCTCCGCCCGACTGATCGCGAGCGCATCGGCGCAGCGCAATGCGGCCGGCTATCGCAGTAGCGGCGACTATCTGATCCTGCCCGAACTGCGGTTCAAGGACGCCGCGACCGACATTCTCTTCAGCGTCCAGGCGCAACGGACGGCGATCGGCGTGCCGCCCTTTGCGATCGTCAATCCGCAGACGAACAGCCTGTACGACGTCCCGCGCGACCGGTCGTTCTTCCGTGGCGACAAAGGCAGCGAGGTCAAGGAAGGGCGCATCTTCCTGAGCGGCGATCATCGGTTCGGCGGCCACCTGTCGATCGCCGGCCGCTATCAGCATCAGGACAGCAGCGCCGTGCTCGCGTCGCCGAGCCTGACCGGGATCATCGATCCGAGGGGCGTGGCGCGCGTGTCCAACGGCGAAAGTCAGCTGACCGGCGCGCGTGACGCCATCGACGGCTTCGCCCGTGTGCGGTTCGGTACGATCGGCCTGCG
>JAEWJQ010000095.1 GCA_023386515.1 Pseudomonadota bacterium
GCTTTCCGCCCGCCGCTTGCCGATCCGGTGCGACCAGAGCCGCCGGTGCGGGATGCCGCCCCGGCGGCTCTCGTTGTGCCCGCGCGACCGCCCGTTCCGCTGACCTGAACCGGGGCTGCCGCATCGCTCCGCCGCCCGATCAGACAGGCTGGGTTCATGTTGCAGGCGCGAAGGGGGCCGCGGCGAACGGGCCCTCCGCTCGCCGTGTAATCGCGTCACTACGGGCCTGGGGCGGTGGCTTGTTGCAAGCCGCCGCTCCCGGTTTCGCTCTTGGGATCATCCGCGCGCAGCCCATATCGTCGGCATCGCGCCATCGGAAGGTTCCTGCTGATGCCCCCATCCTCCTCGCGCCGCGCCGTCCTCTACCGGATGGTGATGCCCGACCATATCTGCCCCTTCGGCCTTAAGGCGCGCGACCTGTTGCAGCGGCAGGGTTTCGCGGTCGAGGATCACTGGCTGACGACGCGGGCGGAGACGGATGCGTTCAAGGCGGCGCATGACGTCCGCACCACACCGCAGACGTTCATCGACGACGAACGCGTCGGCGGCTACGACGATTTGCGCCGCTTCTTCGGCAAGCCGGTCGCCGATCCGAAGGCGACCCGCTACCGCCCGGTGCTGGCGGTATTCGCGATCACCGCACTGATGGCGCTCGCCGCCAGCCTGGCCGCTTATGGCACGCCATGGACGATGCGCGCCGGCGAATGGTTCATCGCGTTCAGCATGACGGTGCTGGCGATGCTCAAGCTGCAGGATGTCGAGCGCTTCTCGACCATGTTCCTCAACTACGACCTGCTGGCGCGCCGCTGGGTCCCCTACGCTTATGCCTATCCCTATCTGGAGGCCGGCGCCGGCGTGCTGATGATCGCAGGCGTCGCGCGCTGGCTGTCGGTGCCGGTGGCGCTGGTCATCGGCGGTATCGGCGCGGTGTCCGTGATCAAGGCTGTCTATATCGACAAGCGTGACCTGAAATGCGCCTGCGTCGGCGGCGACAGCAACGTGCCGCTCGGCGCGTTGTCGCTGACCGAAAACCTGATGATGGTCGCGATGGCGGTGTGGATGCTGGTCAGATGAGCGCGTTGACCGCGTCCATGAAGCGCATCAGGCTGATCGGCTTGGAGACATAGGCGGCGGCGCCGGCGGTGCGGATCCGCTCCTCGTCCTCGCGCCCGGCATAAGCGGTGACCGCCATCACCGGGATCGTGCGCAACTCCTCGTCCGCCTTCAGCGCCAGGATTAGCTCATAGCCGGTGACGTGCGGCATCTGGATGTCCATGATGATCAGCTCGGGCTTCACCTCGCGCGCGCGCTCCACGGCCTCGCGACCGTCGCGCACTGGTTCGGCGACGAATTGATGCGCCCGCAACAGGTCGCAGAACAGCTTCAGGTTGAGCTCGTTATCCTCGACAACGAGAATCCTTTTTGCCACGCCCCGCACCACCCTTTCGTCCACAGCGTGATAGGCAATGCGCGAGCCTGATTCAAATACCTCGGATAGCGCCACGCTCGCGCTGCAGGCGCTGGTCTGGACGCTGGGCGACGGCGATCGTGCCGCGCGACTGCTTGGCGTCACCGGGCTCGATCCGGCCGATCTGCGCGCGCGGGCGGGTGATCCGGCGGTGCTCGCCGCGACCCTGATGTTCCTCGAATCGCACGAGCCCGATCTCGTCGCCTGCGCCGCGGCGCTGGACGTGCCACCCCAGGCGTTGGTCCGCGCCCGTGAACGACTGGAGAATTGAGTGAAGCCGCTGCTGATCTGCGATTGCGACGAGGTGCTGCTCCATATGGTCAAGCATTTCGGCGTGTGGCTGCGCGAGTCGCACGACATCGCCTTCACCCCCGACGGCGCCGATTTCGCCAATTCGATGCGCCGCGCCGACGGTAGCGTGCCGAGCCGCGACGAGATGTGGGCGCTGCTCGGCGGCTTCTTCCCCGATGAGATGCATCGCCAGACGCTGGTGCCGCATGCCGCCGAGGCGCTGGCGCGGCTCGCCGAGATGGCGGAGATCGTCATCCTCACCAATCTGACCGACGCATGCCGGACGGCGCGGATCGAACAGCTTGCGCGCTTCGGAATCGTGCATCGCGTTGAGTGCAACCAGGGCGGCAAGGGCGATCCGGTCGCGCGCCTGGTCGCCGAACACGGCGATCCGGTCACCGTCTTTGTCGACGATTTGCCGGTCCACCACGAATCGGTCGCGCGGCATGCCCCCGGTGTCCACCGGCTGCACATGGTGTCCGAGCCGACGCTGGCACCCAATGTCGCCCCCGCGCCGTTCGCGCATGCGCGGATCGACGACTGGCGCGAGGCGGCGGACTGGATCGCCGCGCGCTTCGCCGCCGGCCGGCCTGCCGCGTCGGCCTTGCCCGCCGAGGCCTGAGCCCGCTACCGCGGCTGCCAACACGAAAGGACTCTGCATGACCGACCGTATCGACCGCAAGCTCGAAGAACTCGGCCTGACCCTGCCCGAAGCCGCCGCGCCGGTCGCGGCCTATGTGCCTGTGGTCGAGGCCGGCGGCCTGCTCCACCTGTCGGGGCAATTGCCCTTTGTCGACGGTCAGCTGGTGACCGGCCGGCTCGGCGACGGCGTCTCGCTCGAGGACGGCCAGGCGGCGGCGCGCGCCTGCGGCCGGATGATAGTCGCGCAGATCAAGAAATATCTCGGCGGCGACCTGTCGCGGGTGCGGCGCGTCGTGAAGCAGGGCGTGTTCGTCAACAGCCACGCCGATTTCACCGATCAGCCGAAGGTCGCCAACGGCGCGTCGGAACAGATGGTCGCGCTGTTCGGCGACGACGG
>JAEWJQ010000197.1 GCA_023386515.1 Pseudomonadota bacterium
CTTCTTCGCCTTCAAGGTGACGCGGATGATGCGGGTCACGATCGATTACGATCCGGCGAGCGACACCCGGCTCTACGTCGTATCCGGCCAGATCTTCTTCGCCAGCGCGGAGATCTTCGCGGATCAATTCGATCTGCGCGATTCGGCGCGGCGCGTCCGCATCGACCTCACCAACGCGCATCTGTGGGATATCACCGCCGTCGGCGCGCTGGAGGAGGTCGCATCGACGATGCGGCGCCATGGCATAACGGTCGAGATCGTCGGCTTGAACGCGGCGAGCGCCATCCTGGTCGATCGCCACGCTCCCGCGATGCATCAGAGGCAGGCGTGATCGGCCGGGCGGCTTCGCCCGTCAGGTTCGGTCGGATCGCGCGTGTCGAGGCTGGACCGCGATGCTCATGACCCGTCGTGACCATCGAGCAGCAGGCGCAGCCGCTCGGCATCCGCCGGCGTCGCGGGATTGTAGACGATCATGCCGAGTTCCGGCCGACCCTCGACGGTGAAGGTGGAGAATTCCATCGCCAACGGGCCGGTGGGATGGTGCAGGCGCTTGATGCCCTCGTTATGCGCGACGACGTCGTTGTCACGCCATAATCGGTCGAAATCAGGGCTGAGCGCACTGAGCTCGGCGACCAGCGCGGCTGCGGCGGCACTGCCGCACGCGCCGGCGCGGGTCATATCGGCGCGGAAGGCGGCAACGACGAAGCGGGCGATGCTGTCCCAATCGGCGTTGCGGGCGCGGACCTGGGCGCTGCCGAACATCAGGCGGAGGATGTTGCGCCCGTCGGGCGGCAGCTTTGCATAATCGGTAAGCAGCAGCGTCGCCGCGCGGTTCCACCCGACGACGTCCCACATCGCCGTCTTGATGATCGCCGGGCTGAGCGGCATGCCGTCGAGCACGCGCTGCAACCGCGGCGAGATGCCGTCGACCGGCCGGTATCGCGCCTCGGGCGGGCGACCGAGGCCGAGCATATAGAGGTGCTCGCGCTCCGGCTCGGTGAGCATCAGTCCCTTGGCGATGCGGTCGAGCACGTCGGCAGACGGTGCGCCGCCACGTCCCTGTTCGAGCCAGGTGTACCAGGTGGCGCTGATATTGGCGCGGCTTGCCACCTCCTCGCGGCGCAGGCCGGGCGTCCGGCGGCGGCCGCCCGCGAAGCCGAACGCGGCGGGATCAAGACGGGTGCGACGATCGCGCAAATAGGTACCGAGTGGGTTGGACGGTTCACTGGCCATGATGATCCTGTTGGCCTTTATACTAGGATACGGTCACTACTTTAACAGTTTTCGGACCGCTGCGACATGGTCTCCCGTCATGAAGGAGACTGATCCATGCGCGTGTTCCTGACCGGGGCGACCGGCTTCATCGGTTCGCACGTCATTCCCGAACTGCTCGCCTCCGGCCATCGGGTGCTCGGCCTGACCCGTTCCGACGCCGGCGCGCAGTGGCTCGAAGCGGCAGGGGTCGAGGTGCACCGCGGCGATCTCGACCAACCCGCGACCCTCGCCAGCGGCGCGGCGGCGGCCGATGCGGTGATCCATTGTGCCTTCGACCACAATTTCGCGACCTTCGTCGACAATACCCGCAAGGACGAACGCAACATCGCCGCGATGGGCGAGGCCTTGGCCGGAACCCACAAGCCGTTCCTGATCACGTCGGGGGTCGGGATCGGTTCGCCGTTGCACGGCGGCCCGGCCACTGAGGACGTGCTCAACCCCCGCCATCCCAATCCGCGTATCGCCACCGAACTCGCCGGCGCGGCTTTGAGCGCGCAGCGCATCGACGTCCGCACGATCCGCCTGCCGCAGGTGCATGACACCACCAGGGCGGGCCTGATCACCCCGTTGATCGCCGAGGCCAAGCGTGCCGGAGCGATCGCCTATGTCGGGGCGGGAGCGTCGCGCTGGGCGGCGGCACACGTCAGCGATGTCGCCAAGCTCTATCGTCTCGCGCTCGAACGGGGCGAACCGGGCGCACGCTATCATGCCTCCGCCGAACAGGGGGTTCCCTCGCGTGCGATCGCCGAGGCGATCGGGCAGGGGAGCGGGCTTCCCGTCCGTTCGATCACCCCCGACGAGGTCGAGCAGTATTTCGGCTGGAGGGCGGCTTTCGCGGCGCTCGACATGATCGCGGCGAACGACGGGACGCGCGCGCGACTGGGTTGGGAGCCGACCGGCCCCGACCTGCTCACCGATCTGGCGGTGATGGACTATGGCGCCATGGCGCCCGCCTGACCGCAGTTGCGGGAAGGCGGGCCCGTCGGCGGCGGCTCCGCCCTGCGCGCGTCGATGGGCCCGCCGCGGTCCGCTGGCCGGAATGCGGCGGATGAGGGGCCCGGGGGATCGCCTATCGATCTCGGCAGCTGTATCGCCGCTGGCGATGATCGCTGAGGAGATGAGATGATGGCCTTGCCGCGCCGGTCCGCTACACCCGCCGTGGGTCGGCCCCGATCCTCGTTCGGGATCGCATCGCCGATTCGCCTCCGCAACATCGTCGGGCGCGCGGCCGTCATCCTGTTGGCGGTGGGAGCCGGCCCCACGCTCGCCGCTCAGGCATCCCCTGACGCCTATGCGGTCCGAAGCCTCGGCGACTGGACCCTGGCCCCGAGCAGCGATGCGCCGGGATGCTTCATGACGCGCGACTATGCCGGTGCTGGCGGCACCACCTTGCTGTTCGGGCTGGACGCCGATGGACAGAACCATCTGTCGGTGCTGAACGACAATTGGTCGATCAAACCGAAGGAACGGCTGACGCTCGACTTCCGCCTGTCGAACGGCCGCTACCTCAAGCAAACCGCCATCGGCATGACGTCGGACCGAAAGCGGGGGTTCGTGACGCGCCTTCCCACCAAGTTCACGGCGGATCTGGCGACGTCCAAATTCCTGAACATCGACCGTGGTGACATACCCGTCGCCAGGCTTACGCTGGACGGCAGCGCGCCGGCGATCACGGAACTGAAGCGTTGCATCGCCGCCGTCTCGGCCCCGCCGTCCGCCGCAACGGCCGGCGGAAACGACGACCAGACGGTGCCGAAGGACCCGTTCTCGCGCGGGAGCAACAAGCGGTCTCATAAGCCGCGCTAGCCGGATCGCAGTCAGGTGCCGTTCACCTGTCGGCACCAAAACCCCCGCACCTAGGGCACCCCACGGGAACCGAGGGTCGCTCTCTGGATTGTTCCGTTTGATCAACAATGTGGGAGGACGCGTTATGTCGCCAGCAATGAAGAAACTGTCGCCGGTGGTCGGGATCATGATCGGTGCGGCGACCCTGGGTGGCTGCGCAACGAAATCCTACGTGCGCGAGCAGATCGCCCCCGTCAGCGCGCGGGTCGACACGCTCGAATCCCGCCTGCAGCAAACCGACGGGACCGCACGCCAGGCACTGGCGGAGGCGCAGGCCGCGTCCGCGCAGATCCAGGGCAACGGCCAGCGGCTGGAACAGCTGAACGGCCGCGTCGACACGATCGACCAGCGGCTGCAGGCGCAGGAGCGCCGGCCGAAGCGCGCTCGCAACTAAGACGACCCGCCGAGTCTGTTCGGCTGAACCCTGCCGGCGTCGCCGTCGCGCGACGCTGGCCTTTCGCGTAGAGCGCCTTGACGATGATCTCACT